>NZ_CP025785.1:402397-702397 GCF_003076595.1 Candidatus Borreliella tachyglossi
CCTAAACGAATTAATTATTACACCCTCTATCCCACCTAAAAATCCAATCTTACCTGTTTTGGAAGTCTTAGCCGCTAAATATCCAGCCAAAAATGCCCCCTCCTCATTTTTAAATGTTACAGCTACTAAATTATCAGGTATAACTTCATCACTGCCATAAACAGGATCTATAATTGCATATCTAACATCTGGATTCTCTAAAGCAACAGTAATAGCAAAATTACTAAGCTTATATCCAATGAGCCAAATAAAATTTGATCCACTATCTTTTAATGCCTCAATATCAGCTAAATACGTATTAGGAGTAGACTCCTTAGGAATAACTTCTACTCCAAAGTCTTCCCCAACCCTCTTAGCGCCCTTCCAAGCACTCTCATTAAATGACTTGTCATCAAGATACCCCTCAGTTATTACAGAAATCTTAACAACCCCACTTCCAACTTTAGTATCAGAACATGATACGCAAAGAACACAAAAAATCAAAAATAAAGCTCTCATAATGCATTTTCCTTTTAAATATAAATTTATTTAAGTTTGTCTAAGTAGTCTATACCTTTGACTTAAATAAATCAAGTTCATATTTAGTAGAAGGAACTATAAGTTCACCGTCAATTATCTTGCCCTGAATCTTTATAAGATCGTCAACTAACTTATCACCAATCACATCTGGGTCTTTAATAATATCAATAGCACCCTCCTTTATTCCTTGTTCAATAATCCTACCACCATCAAATCTTTTATCTCTGATGGCATACTGAGAAATTGTATATTGCCTTCAACAGGGTAAGGTGTTAAAACCTTTGGCATAAGCTTGATACCAAGCTCATCCCTTACTCTTATGGCTCCCTCAATAGCACTCTGAAAATATCCCTTGTCATAAAAATCAGATTCAGCCACAATTCCCATAATAGCTTTCCCACCAGAAGATATATAAGAAGATTCTCTTGACTTAAAACAACACATAAATAATAAAAATAAAATAATAAATTTCCTCTCCTTAAATCTTAAGACCTATTTAAAGACTCAGAAGTGGATAACTTTTTACCACATCCTAAAAATTAACACAAAAGAAAATAAATATGAATTTCCCCATATACATGGAATCCCCTCATACAAGGATTCGAGGTACTATAACTTATATTATAATACCTCTTATTTAATAAGTTTCGAAATAAAAGCATTATAAGATACTTCATCTTTTGGAACCTTAATCTCATGATTGATTATTTTATTCCTAGCTTCTAATAGACCATCATAGCTCTCTGTTAAATCCAAATTTATCAACTTATTAAAGATTAAATCAAGGGCACCATCTTTAAGGCCAAACTCTAAACTATCCCCACCATGCCATTTGCCATGGTCTAAGTAAGATCTTGTCAAATCAAATATCACTATATCAACCCTTTTGACATATGATACAAGTACATTCTCAGGCGCAAGATATGACTGATCTTGATCAACTCCTATAACATAATGACCTCCACCTAGCTCTTTTGCAACCTCAATAGCTCCAAGTCCTGATAACCCTGCTGCTGCAAATATAATATCTACTCCATCTGTATACATCTTCCTCGCTATTGAGCGTCCAAGTGAAAGATCAGTAAATGTTCCAACATATTGGGAATTTAACTTAATATCCCTATTCGCATATTTAGCACCTGCTTCATACCCATACCTAAACGAATTAATTACTACGCCCTCTATCCCACCTAAAAACCCAATCTTACCTGTCTTAGAAGTCTTAGCCGCAATATACCCAGCTAAAAATGCCCCCTCCTCAGATCTAAAATTCACATTCACTAAATTTTTAGGCAACTCACTATCTTCCGCGTAAGAACCCTCAATGATGGCATAATTAACATCAGAATTTTCTCTTGCTTTTTGTAGAAATACATCCGTAAACTTAAAACCAAGTCCCCAAATCAGGCTAGACCCTCCATCTTCCAATGTACCAATATCACCCAAATAATCAGAAGCCTTAGATTCTTTCTCAATTATATTAACTCCAAACTCTCTTTCAAGTTGTTTTAATGCCTTTGAAGAACTCTCATTGAAACCTCTATCATCAAAAACCCCATCAACTATGACAGAAATAGTACTAGATAGTGAAACTTCATTTTGTGGACTTGAGCAACCCAAGCATAAAAAAAGTAATACAATTTTTTTTAACATAAATTAACCTCCAACCAATTATATCGAACCATTATATTCGCAATAAAAAAACACCCCTAAAGGTGTTTTTTTATTACCATCTATAATGTGTAAAAGCTCTATTTGCTTCCGCCATCCTATGAGTATCTTCTTTCTTTTTAAAAGCAACCCCTGCCGAATTATAAGAATTAACAAGTTCATTTGCCAACTTTTCTTGCATAGACCTTCCACTCGACTTTCGAGCAGCTGAAATAATCCACTTCATCGCCAAAGCCTCACGCCTCTCCTCTCTAACTTCAACTGGTACCTGATAAGTAGCACCGCCAACTCTTCTGCTTCTAACTTCTACCAAAGGTTTAATATTATCCAAGGCCTTACTAAAAGCAGCCACTCTGTCAGTCTCCTCAAGCCTTTCCGCAAGGATATCAATTGAATTGTAAATTATAGCTTCACTTATTGATTTTTTCCCATCATACATCATTCTATTAACAAATTTAGCAACAATCCTAGAGCCATATTTAGCATCTGTAAAGAGTTTTTTCTTAATTTTTCTACTTTTTCTTGACATCTAATTTATACCTCTTAAGCCTTAGGCCTTTTCGTTCCATACTTAGAGCGCCCTTTCTTACGATTATTAACACCAAGCGTATCCTTAGCTCCCCGAATAATATGATACCTAACGCCTGGCAAATCTTTAACTCGCCCGCCTCTAATAAGAACAACTGAATGCTCTTGCAAATTATGGCCAATTCCTGGAATATAAGCAGTTACCTCAAACCCATTAGAAAGCCTAACACGAGCCACCTTTCTTAAAGCTGAATTGGGTTTCTTGGGTGTAACTGTCATCACACGAGTACAAATCCCTCTTCTCTGAGGACAATTTTGAAGCGCAGGAGATGCTGTCTTTCCCTTCTGACCCTTTCTTGGTTTCCTAATTAGTTGATTGATTGTAGGCATTAATTGTGCTCTCCTTTTCCTAACTTACCAATAAAATGTTAGCAAATATACGATTTATTTTCAAGTTAAACCTTATAACCTGTATTTTCCACCACCTTAATCCTCTTATATAAGCTCATACCCGTTCCAGTAGGAATTAAATGACCAATTACAACATTTTCCTTCAACCCCTTAAGGTCATCAACCTTACCTGCAATAGAAGCATCCGTTAAAACCTTAGTTGTTTCTTGGAAAGAGGCAGCTGAAATAAATGAATCTATATTAAGAGATGCCTTTGTTATTCCGATAAGGATTGGACTAGCTATAGCAGGCTCACCACCCTGCTCAATTACTTTCTTATTTTGCTCATAAAAAGTATGCTTATCTACCTTTTGATTATAAACAAAATTAGTATCACCTACGGATACAATCTTAACTTTCTTCATCATTTGTTTAATTATCACACCAATATGTTTGTCATTAATGCTTACACCTTGCTTTCGATAAACATCCTGAATTTCTTCTAATAAAAATTCCTGTAAACTAATTCCACCAAGAATTTCAAGAACATCATGAGGATTAATCCGCCCATCACAAAGCATATCACCAGCCTTCACAATATCTCCATCTCTAACTAATAAGTGTTTTCCAGCGGGAATATAATGCTTATGCTCAACTCCATATTCATCTAAAATATTAATAAGTCTTTTACCTTTCTGAATTGCCCTAAACTGAGTAACTCCGCTTACCTTAGCCATCTCGGTCAAATTCTTTGGAATTCTTGTCTCAAATAAATCGTTAACCCTAGGAAGACCACCCGTAATATCCTGAGTTTTTTCAGAACCCTTAGAAAGCTTAGCAATAACATCCCCTATATTAATATCATGTCCATCCTCAACTTGAAGATAAGCATCTCCCGGAAGTACATAAGATGAAATCTCAACCCCTCTACCATCAACAATTAAAATTCTGGGATCCAAAGACTCAAAAATCTGATCTGTAATTCTCTTCTCAATATTCCCCGTTTCAAGATTTATTTCTTCCTTAAGAGTTGTCCCCAAAATAACATCCTTAAATTTAATTTTTCCTTTAGCCTCAGCAATAATTGGTTCTGCAAATGGATCAAATGTTCCAATAACACGCCCAGCCTCAACATAATCGCCTACATTAATTTCAAGTCTTGTACCAGCTTTTAAAGGAACCTCTTGTTCCTCAGAGACAATCATAAATTTATCATCTTTAATTTTAATATAACCAATATAAGATGATAATATATCCACACCTTTTTTATTCACAAATAAAGGCATACCCTTAATTACCTTTTGAGCATCTACGACCTTAATCTCTTTAATTGACTTAATATCTTCTTCATAAATAACATTTATTATCCTTAAAGTTCCCTTTCTTGTAAAAAGTAAATCATTATCAATCTTAACATTAAAACCCTCCAACCCATTAAGAATAAAAGCGTTTTTAAGTGATATCTTATCATCCTCACTACCGGCCTGTGCAACACCCCCAATGTGAAAAGTTCTCATAGTAAGCTGTGTTCCTGGTTGACCTATTGACTGCGCGGCTATTATTCCAACAGCCTCTCCAATATTAACGGGCTTATTATTAGAAAAATCCCGCCCATAACATTTTTGACAAACCCCATGCTCAGCCTCACAAGTCAAAACAGACCTAATGACAAGCTTGTCAATACCAACAGTTTCCAATAATCTTATCTTATCTTCTGTAATCTCCTCATTAACGTCCAAAACAATCTCGCCAGTTATAGGATTTTTTATCCTCTCAATTGAATAACTCCCAATAACTTTTTCTCTTAAAGGCTCAATTATTTCCTCACCATTCTTCACGGCCTCAACTTTTATACCATTAATAGTTCCACAATCTTCTATTCTAACAACAACATCCTGAGCAATATCTACCAGCCTTCGAGTTAAATACCCAGCATCCGCAGTCTTAAGGGCTGTATCTGCAAGTCCCTTCCTTGCACCATTTGTAGATATAAAAAACTCTATTACAGAAAGGCCTTCCTTAAAATTAGAAATAATTGGAAGTTCAATAATATCTCCAGAGGTTTTAGCCATCAACCCCCGCATCCCTGCAAGCTGCCTTATCTGATTTCTACTTCCACGAGCACCAGAGTCAGCCATCATATAAATAACATTAAATCCATCTCTATCTCTTTTAAGAATTTCCATCATCCTAGTAGTAAGCTCTTCATTCGTCTTTGACCAAACAGAAACAACATTATTATATCTCTCCTCACCAGTAATAACGCCCTTAGTGTAATCATTCTGAATTTTGGCAATTTCTCTATTAGCCTTATCTACATATCCTCGCTTCTCTTCAGGCACAATAATATCGCTCATACTTATTGTACACCCAAATTTAGTAGCATACTTAAATCCAAGTTCCTTAATAATATCTAACATCTCGATTACAATAGAAGAACCATGAGCCACATATACCTCAGAAATCAAAACCTGTAATTCATGATCACTAAGAGTTTTATTGACAAAGTCAATCTTATCTGGTAAAGCCTCATTAAATACAATACGACCCGATGTAGTTTCTATATATCCACCATTAACTTTTACATAAATTCGTGCATTATAATCTAAAGCTTTATTATTGATTGCAAGAAGAACATGATTGAAATTTAAAAACTTACGACCCTCACCAGCTACATTTTTTTTCTCCATAGTTAAGTAATAAAGCCCCAAAACAATATCCTGAGATGGAAATACAATAGGATGCCCATTTGCAGGATTTAGCAAATTATTAGTTGATAGCATCAACGCCCAACTCTCAGCTTGTGCCGCAGGAGTTAAAGGTACATGAACAGCCATCTGATCACCATCAAAGTCAGCATTATATGCATGACAAACAAGGGGATGTAGCTTTATAGCTTTTCCTTCAACCAAAACTGGCTCAAAAGCCTGGATTCCCAGCCTGTGAAGTGTTGGAGCTCGGTTTAAAAGTACAGGATGTTCCTTAATAACACCGTCTAAAATCTGCCATACCTCATCCACTTCTTGCTCAATCAGACTCTTTGCTCTTTTTATATTAAATACAGATTCACTCTCAATCAATCTTCTAATTACAAACGGTTTAAAAAGCTCAAGTGCCATCTTTGAAGGAATACCGCACTGATGAAGCTTAAGCTCAGGTCCAACAACAATTACAGAACGACCCGAATAATCTACTCTCTTCCCAAGAAGGTTTTGCCTAAATCTACCCTGCTTACCCTTTAATGCATCAGACAAAGATTTAAGCGGTCTATTTGACGAACCCTTAACGACTTTTCTCTTGTGTGAATTATCAAAAAGAGAATCAACAGATTCCTGTAGCATTCTTTTTTCATTTCTTACAATGATCTCAGGCGCATTAAGAAGTAATAGTTTTCTTAAACGATTATTCCTATTTATTACTCTTCTATAAAGATCATTAAGATCAGAAGTCGCAAATCTTCCCCCATCGAGTTGAACCATAGGTCTAATTTCTGGAGGAATAACAGGCAGAACATCCATAATCATCCATTCTGGTTTATTTCCAGAAACTTTAAAGTTCTCAATAATTTCAAGACGCCTTAAAAGCTTTTTATCTGTCTTGTCGTCTTTATCAATCATCTGAACTCTAAGCCTAGATGAAAGCTCATCAAGATCAAGATTTTCAAGTAAGGTTTTAATTGCCTCAGCACCCATTGAAGCATTAAAAGACATCCCATACCTTTCTCTTGATTCAGAATACTCATCTTCATTTAAAAGTTGCATTTTCTTAAGGTCAGTATCACCCGGTTCAATTACAATATATTTTTCATAATAAAGTATAGAATTTAAATTAGAAGCCGTAATATCAAGCAAAAGACCAATTCTAGAAGGAATATACTTATAATACCAAATATGAGCAACAGGCGCTGAAAGCTCAATATGCCCCATTCTTTCGCGCCTAACCTTAAAATGAGTTACCTCAACATTACAACGATCACAAATAATACCCTTATATCTAACTGACTTAAACTTACCACAATAGCATTCCCATTCTTTTGTTGTTCCAAAAATTCGCTCACAAAAAAGCCCATCTTTCTCAGGTCTCAAAGTTCTATAGTTAATAGTTTCAGACTTTTTAACCTCACCATAAGACCAATTTCTAATCTGCTCAGGAGATGCTATTTTTATTTTTATTTTTTCAAAATCTTTTATTTCTTTCATAGAAACCTCAAAACCTAAGTTTTATTAATCAATTCCTCTTCCTTTTCCGTTAAAGGAATTTGATTTCCACCATCATCATAAATTGATAAATCAAATCCAAGACCTCTTAACTCCTGCATCAAAACATTAAAAGATTCAGGAATTCCAGATACATTAGTAGGGATGCCCTTAACAATATTTTCATATATCTTCACTCTCCCTGACATATCATCTGATTTTACTGTTAAGAGCTCTTGAAGAGTATGTGCAGCTCCATAAGCTTCTAATGCCCAAACTTCCATCTCCCCAAGCCTTTGACCTCCAAATTGTGCCTTCCCTCCAAGAGGTTGTTGAGACACAAGTGAATAAGGTCCCGTAGACCTTGCATGCATCTTATCATCGACAAGGTGGTGAAGCTTAAGCATATATATAACCCCAACCATCACCTCATTCTCAAACGCTTCCCCAGTATACCCATCGTATAAAATCTCTTTTGATGTTTCATTAAATCCAGCCTTTCTTAGCCTCCCTTGGATTTGTTCGTTTGTAGCAGATTCAAAAACAGGAACATCATAATATTCATTAAGATACCTACCAGCAAGACCAAGCTGAGATTCCATTAGTTGCCCAATATTCATACGAGATGGCACCCCCAAGGGGTTTAAGCATATATCAAGAGAAGTTCCGTCTGCAAGATATGGCATATCTTCAACTGGAAGAATTTTTGCAACTACACCCTTATTTCCATGTCGTCCAGCCATCTTATCGCCTTCCTTAAGTTTTCTCTTCTTAGCAATATAAACCTTAAGTATCTCATCAACCCCAGGAGGAAGATTTCCAACATCATCCTTAGTGACTCTTTGAACATCAATTACAGTGCCCTCAGTACCATGCGGAACTTTTAGTGAATTATTCTTTACATCTTTTGCCTTCTCACCAAAAATCGATGTTAAAAGTTTAAATTCAGGAGTAATGTCTCCCTCTGACTTTGGAGTAACCTTGCCAATTAAAATATCACCTGGCTTTACATAAGTTCCTACTCGTATAATTCCATTTTCATCAAGTTTGTTTAGTATCTTTCCGCTAACATTAGGGATATCAGCTGTAACTTTCTCAGGCCCAAGCTTAGTTTCCCGTACCTCAATGCTAAACTCTTTAATATGAATTGAAGTATAAAGGTCTTCTTTTACAATTCTCTCAGAAATTAATATAGCATCCTCATAATTAAAACCATTCCAAGGAATAAAACCAACCAACAAATTATTTCCGAGTGCAAGCTCTCCATATCTAGTAGCAGGTCCATCAGCAATTATTTCACCTCTACTAATCTCCTGATGCTCTTTAACCAAAACTGACTGATTAAAGGAAGTATCCTGATTTGTTCTCTCGTATTTTGAAAGATCATACTCATCGAAATCATTTTTATCATCAGTATTCTCAGGTCTGATAACTATTTTTCTATTTGTTGCCAACACAACCGTACCCGATCTCTTCGCCTTAATAACAACACCAGAATCTTTAGCAACTACTCTCTCCATCCCAGTACCAACAATAGGTGGTTGTGGAAACAACAAAGGCACTGCTTGACGTTGCATATTTGAACCCATAAGAGCACGGTTTGCATCATTGTGCTCAAGAAAAGGTATTAGTGCCGAAGAGACAGAAATCAACTGCCTAGGTGAAACATCCATATAATCTATATCCTTAGGAACCGTTGTAGTATAATCACCAGAAACCCTAACAGAAATTAAATTATCAATATAATTACCATCAGCACTAACAGTAGCATTTGCCTGAGCAATACACTTCTTCTCCTCGTCAATTGCAGACAAATATTTTATCTCATCAGTAACTCTACCCTCAACCACCTTTCTATAAGGAGTTTCCAAGAAACCATAATCATTTACCTTCGCATAAGTAGCCAAAGAAACAATAAGACCAATATTCGGTCCCTCAGGAGTTTCAATGGGGCACATCCTGCCATAATGAGTATAATGCACATCCCTCACCTCAAAACCTGCACGTTCTCTTGAAAGTCCCCCAGGACCCAAAGCATTAAGACGTCTCTTATGCGTTAATTCAGCCAAAGGATTTACCTGATCCATAAACTGTGAGAGCTGACTAGTTGCAAAAAATTCTTTAACAGCAGAAACAATAGGCTTAACACTTATTAATTCCTGAGGCTTTAGATTGAATACCTCCTTATTAGACATTCTATCCTTTGCAATCTTTTCTACCCTTGACATTGCACCTTTATATATATTTGTCAATAATTCACCAACAGATCGAACTCGCCTATTTCCAAGATGATCAATATCATCAAGAATATCATGTCCATCGTATATTCTTAAAAGATGAGATATAGTATTTACAATATCCGTAATGGTAAGAACTGGGGTTGTCAAATCATCAAGTCCAAATTTTTTAGAAAGCTTATATCTACCCACATGTCCAAGATCATATCTTTTCTCTGAAAAAAATACAGTTCTTAAATCATTTTCAGCATTGTCAATTGATATAGGCTCACCCGGCAAAAGTACACTATAAACCGCAAGCATTACAGATTCTCTTGAAAGCTCTTTAAATCCATCTTTTAAGGAGAAATAAGCATCTTCTTTTTCAAAGCAATTCAAAATAACATCAGAACTGATATAATGCTTCCCAGGAACACTATCATAACCATCAAAATCAATAAGCTCTATCTCTTTTACTCCATTTTGTAAGAAATCTTCAATATCCTGAAGAGTGATTTTGTCACCTGCTCTATAAGTCATATTCTCTTTTATATTGATATTTACAGCTAAATATTGACCTGTGATTTCTCTTTTAGTATCTTCATTGACTTCAATTTTTCTAATATTATAAAAAGTACTAATTATTTTCTCTCTAGTGTCAAGACCTAAAGCTCTCAAGAAGAGAGTAACAAGTACTCTCTTCTTTCTATCTATCTTAACGTAAAGGTAATCTTTCTTAGAGTCAATCTCAAATTCCAGCCAAGAACCACGATAAGGAATAATGCGAGCAAAATATAAATCCTTTTCCTTATAAAAAACAACTCCAGGAGACCTATGAATCTGAGATACAATTACCCTCTCAGCACCATTAACAATAAAAGTCCCTCTATCAGTCATTAAAGGAATAGTGCCCATATAAACATCTTTTTGTCTTATTTCTCCTGTTGTTAAAAACTGCAAATTTAACCTTATCTTTAAAACAGCTTCATAACTTTGACCCTTTCTCTTGCATTCTTTTTCAATAAAATTAAGGGAATCGTCCTCAATATAGTATTTTTCATACTCAAGAGCAACTTCACCATTGCTACTTTTTATAGGAAAAACATTTCTAAAAACAGATTCAAGTCCCTCATTAAGCAAAGGTCTTTTATTTTTTAACTTCTCAAGCTGCAAAAATTTCTCATAGGAATTCAATTGTATTTCTATTAGGTTAGGTAAGTCCAAAATTTCTTCGGCTTTTCCTTGTCCCAGATGAACCCTTTCTACCATTAAAAGACTCCTTTTTTTCAAGACACAATAAACCGCATGTCACTATGACATGCGGAATAACAAATCTGATATATTTTTAATGTTTTATTTAATCTCAACTTTTGCACCAACTGATTCTAACTTTTTCTTTATTTCCTCAGCATCTGGCTTTGAAATACCTTCCTTAACTGCCTTAGGAGCAGCTTCAACTAATGCCTTAGCCTCTCCAAGTCCAAGTCCAGTAATCCCTCTTACTTCTTTAATAACATTTATCTTACTATCCCCAAAAGATACAAGCATTACATCAAATTCTGTTTGCTCCTCGACACCACCAGTACCAGATCCAGCAGTAACTGCAACAGCAGTAGCAGTAACTCCGAATTTTTCCTCAATAGCAGATATAAGCTCAACAACCTCAGTTGTTTTAGCACCTTCAATCCATGTTAAAATATCTTCTTTGCTTAGTGCCATATTAACTTAACTCCTTTTATATTATTCTAAACAGTGATAGCATGCACCCAATTAAGACTAACACTGCTTTGATTAAATTTTAATATCAGACAAAGCCTTCAATGTTCTTGCGAGTTTTGAAATCGGAGCCTTAAGCACACTTACAAACAAAGCAATAGCCTCCTTTTTAGTAGGAAGTTTGCTATACTCATTAAGCTTAGGCTCATCGTAGACTTCGCCCAAAACAAAACCACCCTTCACCTTCAAAGTACTAGTTTTAACAAACTCATAAAAAATCTTCGCAATTACATTAGCCTCATCAATAGCCGTAACAACAGCCGTTGGTCCTAAAAGATAAGAATCAAGGCCTTCAATGTATTTATCTTTTAAAACCCGCTTCATGATGTTGTTTTTCACAATCTTTACTGCACCCTTCTCACCTTCAATCCTATTTCTAAGCTCATTAAGCTGTGCTACTGTCAATCCTCTATAATCTAAGAAAAAAATATTATCCTTCCCATCTAAAAATTCTTTAAATAAATTAAACATTTCCACCTTTTTAGGATTTATCTTTGCATTCATAACCCAACTCCTAAACAAAATCAATCTTCATGGAAGGTCCCATGGTAGATGAAATATAGACACTATTCACAAAAGTACCCTTCAAATCGCTTGGTCGTTTCTTAAGCAATTCCCTAATAAGCTCGTCATAATTTTCTTTTATTTTTTTATTATCCATAGATGATTTACCAACAGAAAAATTTATTACACCATTTTTATTTGCCCTAAATTCTGTACGCCCCTTCTTAAGACTAGCGATCGCACCCCTTAAATCATTAGTAACCGTTTGTGTTTTGGGATTTGGCATCAACCCTCTCTTGCCCAAAATAGGCCCAAGCTTCCCCACATCCCTCATCATATCAGGTGTTGCAACAACAATATCAAAATCATCAAAGCCACCCTTAACCTGACTAATAAAATCATCATCCCCAACATAAGTAGCACCAGCTTCTCTAGCCTCATCAGCTCTATCACCCTTAGCAAATACAAGTATTCTCTTCTCTTTCATAAACTGATTTGGTAAAACAACTGTATCTCTGACTGTATGATTCTTCTTTAAATTGAGATTAATAGATATATCTACCGTCTCATCAAATTTAACAAATTTAATTTCCTTCAATAAAGATATCGCATCATCTATGTTGTAAGATTTAAGTTTATCTACTTTAGATAGAGCTTGAATATATTTTTTCCCAACTTTAGCCATTATTTTTCCACCTCAACACCCATTGAACGCGCACTCCCCGCAATGATTTTAAATGCTGCAAATTCAGTTTTTGCATTCAAATCAGGCATTTTAACTCTTGCAATTTCTATTAACTTTTCTTTTGATATAGTCCCAACTTTATCTGTATTAGACTTCTTAGAACCTGTCTCTATCCCAACAGCCTTCTTAATCAGAACAGAAGCTGGAGGGCTTTTTACAATAAATGAAAAACTTTTATCACTATAAACAGTAATGATAACAGGAACAACAATTCCTGGTTCCATTTTAGCTGTTTTCTCATTAAATTCTTTCACAAACTGAGGACCACTAACACCATGAGGTCCCAGAGCCTGACCTATTTTAGCTCCTGGAGCAGCTTGAGCAGCTGGAACCTGCAACTTAATCCACGCAACCTCTTTCTTCTTTCTAGACTTAGACATAAAATAACTCCCTATGGTAATAACGCCTTTTAGGCTCCCATTAATTATTAAATTTTCTCTATATGTTGAAAATCAACCTCAACAGGAGTTGACCTCCCAAAAATCTGAACTGCAACTTTTAATTTCTTTTTCTCATAATCAATAGATCCAATAACACCCTCAAAAGAATCAAAAGGACCCCCCTTAATTCTAACTCTCTCTCCTTCTTCAAAATCATAAAGTATAAAAATAGACTTATCTGCCTTAATCTCTCCAGTAAGCATAAAGACACTCTTAACTTCTTCATCACTAATAGGAAGCGGCTTTTGCTCTTTATTAGTACCAACAAAATTTACAACACCCTGAATCTTAATAATATTAGCCACAGTGTCTTTCCATCCCAACTCAGGAAGATCCAGCTCAACCAAAATATACCCTGGCCAAATCTTTCTTTCCCGCATCCGTTTTTTTCCACCCCTTATTTCCTCTACTCTTTCAATAGGAGCCTTCACATCTAAAACCTCATTACCAAACGCGCCCTCACCTATCAAAAACTTTATTTCTTGTTCTATCTTTTTCTCATACTGAGAAAAAGTTTGCAATACATACCAGGCTCTAGACATAATCTTTCCTTAAAATATATAAGTTACAGCAAGATACATAACATAATCCACCACACCTAAAAATATTGAAATAAAAAAAACTAACCAAAAAACTTGTTTCCCATGGCCTATTACCTCGCCATACTTAGGCCATGTTATTTTTTTGAGCTCTAAGACACTCTCCTTAATAAATTTAAACACTAAAAGCCTCTCTTTAATCATGCAGACAACAGGCCAGGAGGGACTCGAACCCCCAACATGCGATTTTGGAGACCGCCGTTCTACCATTGGAACTACTGACCTATTTACTTAAAATTATTTTATCTTCCCTTCTTTATGAAGAGTATGCTTCCTGAGAATTGAGCAATACTTCATTAATTCTAATTTTTCTTGCTTATTGCGTCTATTCTTAGTAGTCGTATAATTTCTAATCCCTGTTTCTTCACATACCAAAGCCACAAGCTCAACAGCACCTTTACCTTTCTTCTTACTCATGAAAACACTCCTGAATACAAAAAGCCCTCAATCGGACTTGAACCGACGACCCCCACCTTACCATGGTGGTGCTCTACCAGCTGAGCTACAAGGGCATTACTTCCCCTTATAAACAAACTCTTATATCATGTTAGTTGATTATCTTAAAAAAGACAAGTACCCAAATTATATTTTCAGCGTCCTACTTTATAATAATAAGCTTTCCTTCCCTTAAAAGATTAACATTATTTTTATTTGAGAATAATTTATTAATAGAATATTCATCAAGTATGATATCTGAATTATTCTTCCCATAAATCCCTTTAGCAACCAACCTTAAAGGATAATCCCCAATTCTATCCTCATTCCTATAAGCAATATCATTCGTATACTCAAGCATACCCCATCTCCTTAATGCATCTGGTTCAACCATCCTTTTATCAAAATAAAGTTTAATATTCTCATCATAAATCTTAATAAAAAAAGAATCCGTTAACTTAACAGTACCCGAAGTGGATTCATAATCTTCACCTGCATAAATAACAATTCCAGTATAAGCAAACTGATCAACTCTCATAGTCATAAATGGGTAAAAAGCTTTATAAGACTTATCGTGAAATAAAAATAAATTAATAAAATCAGGAAAAAGACTAAGCTCATACCTAATAGTTATGCTCTTTAAATCCTCTGAATACTTTACATAGCTCCTTTTTAAAATGCTATCAAGCCCTGAAAAATATAGTATCAAATGGGGCTCTGAATCAAGATAATCCTTAAAAGTATTATCAGAATCAATTACCATTTCAAAAAGAGATTGCCTTATTAAAGAGTCCTTAAAATCATTAATACTTAACACCAACCTAGAAGTAGAATTAAGTCCAACTCTACCAAATTTATCTTCATCCACTGTTTTAATAATATCAAAATAAACAATTTTTTTTTTCCAATCAATTATTCTCTTTATACTAGCCCCAGAAGCAGTATCATTTACAACAGAGGCATTAGAATAAAACACAAATAAAAAACTAAAAAGGATAATCAGTAATTTCACATTAAATCCCCCTACTTTTTCCCTAAGTAAACTCCTATCCAAGCCCAGCCATTATTAATTTCTGGATCTTTTGGATAAGAAATCTTTTTTAAAACAAAATACCACTCCCAAATGTGTTCCCATCCACTAGACTCAAGATAAGATATATCATTACTAGAATCAGCCTCAAAATTATCCGCAAACTGTATCCCATTTTTTCGCCTACTGCCAAGTTTAATCATTGTTGTCAAAAAACTATTTGTATTAATTGGATTACCTCTGCCACCTTTTTGATCCCAGCTTTGTATAAAAAAATTATGTTTATCTCTTATGCTCAATAATTTTGTAGTATTCCCAGAAAAAATATATCTCTTAATATCTTGAATTAAGTCACTCAAATTTCTATAAACTACAAATTCCGGATTATCATAATAATTAACCCTAGTAATAACATTAGAATAATCTCTTGAGTCTATTCTTAAATCTGATCTCGGTATTGAAAGCATCCTCTTATAATAAAAATAAGCCTCCTCATAATTCTGCATACTCTCTAAGTTTAGAGCAAGATTGTAATAATAATTACCCTTATCTTCATTTGTAAGACTATCGATACCCCCATTAAGTAATAATTTGTAATACCCAACCTTATTGCTAGGATCAATATTTAAACTTACCACCCTTTTTGCAATTTCTATCTTTACAGAACTATTCTCATAAACATAATCATCAAAATTATCAACAACATATCTATAATAAGTAAAAGCCACCCAGTCTTCCTTCATAGCAGCATATACATTACCCATCAAATAAAAATACAAAGGATAATATTCCCTACTCTCATCATTAGTAATTCCGTGATTTACAGTTATTAAAGCATTTTTATAATTTTTATTTCGAATGTGTATATTAGCTATTCTATCAATAATAAGAAATCTATCGAGTCCATTCTTACTCGACTCTTCCAGCAGGCCCATAAGATTCTGAATCTCACTTTGCTTAATCTTACAAGAACTAAAAATCAGCATCAGCCCAAACGCTTGAATTAACAACTTCATCGTTTTTATTATATAATAAAGGCCACGTATAGCAAAACACATCCTAAGATAAATAAAAATTGCTAAGGGTTTCAAAATGAATAAAAAATTAACCTATATTTCATTACTCATATTGTTTATATCTTGTTTCAATAAAAGCAATAAATATGGAATTGTCTTGGATTCAAATAATATAGAAAAACTACCAAATGGATCACTTGTAAAAATAAAAAATACTAACTTAAATCAAAGCAAACAAACAATAACAATAGATTATAATGGAACAAAATTTATAGTACATCAATTCACAATAGAAGAGTTTCAAGAGGAAGCAGAGGCAGAAAAATTCAGACTAAACATTAAACCATACATAAACAAATATGCCATAAATAAAAAAGACATCTTGCCTCTCAGAGCTTCTCCGGACAACTATACAGACAACATAATATATCGAATCCCAAAAGATGCTATCTTGAAAATAATAAGCATTGGTGAAAAAACAGAAGCAGGTTCACTTCAAGGAAGATGGGTGTATACCCTAACAAAAGATGGTTATAAAGGTTATGTCTTTGACTATGCACTCGAAATTTTCGATAATATTACAGGCACACTACTGACAGTCCAGCTAAACCAAGATTCACAGAACGAAGTAATTAGTATATTCCAAAATATTAAACATTTAAGACCTCTCTATTATGCAAAAATGCTTTCTAATCGTACTTATAATTCCAACTTATTAAGAGAAGATTATGGACTATTTTTTACTATTAACAATGAAATCAAAATAAATATGTCTGGGTTAAATTTGGATTTCAAATTTGATGTAGTTGATGGGATAAAGCCCTCTGGCTTTCTATTCAGATCTAGAAATTCAGAGGAAGATTTTATTTGCTTAGAAAAAGATACTCAAAACCACTATAATGTACTAGTAAAAGTTAGAGAGCATAACTTTGAAGTAAGCTTTGTTATCATTGAACAAAGCATTGAAAAAATTATTCTTGAAGCAGAAAAACAAAATAAAAAACTAATAGATAGATTAATATCTTACAAGGCATTAATAAATGAACAGTATGGAGATATCGAATTTAAGAAAGATAAAACATTTATTTGGAAAACAAACGAACAATTTAACAATTTCCCAAGTTCTGGAAATTTTGAAGTAGTAGGACTTAGTCCAAGTTTGCAAATTTCATATAAAAACGCTATAAAACTAATAACTAAGGAAGGAAAAAAATATTTCTGCCTATTAGACTACACCAACAGTGCATTACAGCTCGTATTTATAGATCCTAGGCATGTGGAAGACGATCTAATAATAACTGAAGACAAGAATAAAATTATAGTAATACTCTTCAAGGATCCGTCTAGTCAAAATATATTTGTAAAAAAGTATTAAAAATTGCTTAAAGGTTAAAGTCAATGACAATAATATTAATATTATTAACACAATTCACTGTATCCTTAAATGCCAATGCAGACACAGCAATAATAAAAGAATTAACAAAAACACTGTATACTCCTTGCGATAAGGAATATGAAACAAATAAAGAAAAATTAGATAATTTCGTAGAGTCAATAAGTTTAAATAACAATAATACTTTAAAAGCGCTGCAAAAAATAAAAAATGATTTTCTAATCACGTCTGTATATTTTAAAAACATAAAAGGTACTCTAATGGCTCTAAATATCGGTGCAGAAATAAATTTTAAATATAAAATATCACCATTATCGTTTTCAATAATTAACAACGATTTAGAAACTATAAAAATATTAATAGACTATGGGATAAGCATTAATAGAATAGATGACTCAGAGCATCCATCACTATTTTGGGCAATATACCTAAATAACAAAGAAATATTTAATTTTTTAAAAGAAAATGGAGCTGATTTGAGTTTTACACTTAAGGACGGGAAAACACCCATACAAGCTGCAATAGAAATTGAAAATATTGATCTAATCGAGTTATTACTTAAAAACAATATTTATATCAAAGATGAATACAGAAAAGAAATTAAAAGTTTAAAAAATAAAAATATAAGAAGTATCTTACAGAAGTACAAAACAATATAGATAAATTAATATCCATCCGACATTTCAATATTCTTATCTTTATCGAAGAGATCCTTATATACAAAAGATTTCCTACTAAGCTGC
Source organism: Candidatus Borreliella tachyglossi (assembly GCF_003076595.1). Taxonomy (NCBI): domain Bacteria; kingdom Pseudomonadati; phylum Spirochaetota; class Spirochaetia; order Spirochaetales; family Borreliaceae; genus Borrelia; species Candidatus Borrelia tachyglossi. The sequence continues at coordinate 420,599 of NZ_CP025785.1, forward strand.
TCCTTTAAATCTTTTGGAAAAGGAGCATTCCGCCACATAACTCCACGAACCATTTTTTCAACCTTTTGAACGCCCTTACTTTCCTTATCTATCCAGAGTAAATAATCATCTAGAAAGAAATTTTTAACATTACCCTTCCTAATAAATTTAGTATAATATTCATAATATTGCCCAGTTATCCCTGTTTCCATCCACCTAAATGATGCTTGCTCTTTTGCAAGTTCCCAAATAAAATCTCCCACACCTAAAATAATGGCTTTTTTTAAATCCTTAGCATACATAGGTATTAATATCTTGCCTCGTCCTTTAGCTCGATTTTTAATATCAATAGGTTCCCAACAAATCCCTCTCGCGCCATAAGATGGTATTAATATAAAATAAGGAACAATCCTTAAAAAATCCCCTCTATAATTTTTATGAAATATCTTAGGCTGAATACTCTCAATCTCTCTGACAAGCTGCATGACTCTCTCTCTACTACCAAAACCCTGAGGATTTATAACCACATTGGTTTTAAGTAATATTGGAAAATGATTTCCTCTAGATCCAATAGTAAGCTTATTAGCTTTCATTAAAGATCCAACTTCCTCAACTGCAATAGTGGAATCACTGGGCTCATCCATACCCTGCATCTTATTTTCAATCTCAATAAGCTCTTCCTTTGACTCTCTAAGCTGAGACACCAAAGACACAATTTCCCTATTGGCCTTAATAAGATCATTAATGTAATGAGAAGCAAAATTTAAAGGCTTTAAAACATCATTAGAATAAAACCCTCTTATCTCATACTCATCCATAACTACCTCATTATTAGATACATCAGAAAATAAAAATTTAAACATATCTTTTAATCTTTGGGTAGCTTCAATTCTTGCTATATCGCTTTTCTTAAGACTACTCTTTGCATAATCAATATTAGCTAAAATCTTGTCTTGCCTATTAAATAATATCTTTTTCATATCTTCATCTTTAATGTCTTCCCTTGGTTCATCCACTGTAAGTTTTCTTACCTTGAATTCATGAACACCATAAATCCATTCATCAAAATAAATAAATGGCTCATTATAATTATTATCCCAAATGGTTTTTGAAATTAAAGACTTAAGTTCATCTCCAAGAGCATTTGGAAGAAGAGCTGCAAATCTAAATAAAACCTTTTGCTCAGTCGTCAAATTTAAAACATTTTTAGCAATTGATTTTAAAAAATCCCAATAAATGCTAACTATTTGCTTATATCTAGTAGCCTTATCTCCATTATCTACTGATTTAGGATTTAAATAATCTAACAATACCCTGTGGAGTCTAGAGCCAATCTCTTTATCGCTTAAAATAAGATTTTTATAATAATCATCAGTAAAAAATTTCTTATCATCCTCCTCCAGTATACTAATTTCAGGCAATTCTAAATTCAAATCTGTATTGACTAAGTCAGGATACTTATACAAGGCCTTACTCCCCCAAGAATCGGATTGTGAACACTTCTACTAATAAATAGTAATACCAAAATTTTATATTTACCAAAAAATCTAGTAAGATTTATATAACTATAAGGATAATTTTTAAGACCTTTAAAGGAATAACTTATGAATACAAAAATAAAATTCTTTCTAACTATACCTATTGGAATATTAATTGGATTATTCTTTCCATCTGAAAGTTACAACACATTATCACATATCTTCATAAGGTTGGCTTACTTTTCCTTAATTCCTTTTTTAATATTTTCAATTCCACTCGGAATTGAAAATATTATTGAAAATAAAAAATTTAGAAAACTATTTGGAAAAACAATTTATTATGGAATCTTAATCAATTTTATAGGGGTAATTACATCCATTATAGTTGCAACAATATATCTGCCGCAAAGAATCCCAATACTAGATAAAAATATTCAAAATTTATACATATTTAATAAATCAGAATTTCTTGAAACATTTTTTCCAAAAAACATTCTTACAATAATTACAAGTAGCAACCCAAACCTTTTAAGTATTTACATTATCTCAATCATTATTGGCACTAGTTTTTACTATGCAAAACAAAAGGGAAGAATGGCTAGGGAGCTTATTTTAAGCATCTCAAATCTTTTCTACAATGCAAACGGAATAGTAGTCAACATATTAAATGTTGGGGTCATTTTCATCACAGCAGCATACACTATCAACTTAAGAAATTTTAAAAATTATCAATACTATCTAAATAGCATAATATTTTTCTCAGTATGGACAATTATTATCATTCTAATAATAATTCCAATTATTAGCTATAACTTGACCAAAAACCTTAAATTGGCATACAAGAGTATATTAATATCCATTCAAAACATAATATTTGCGGGCTTAACAATGGACACTTATGCCCCCTACTCCATTTTAATAGAAGACATTAAAAATGAAAGAATCAACATAAAGAAATCAATAATTACAAATATACCAATAATTAATTTTATCTCTAAATTTGGGACAATCTTTATCTCAACAATTTCATTTTTTATTATTTTAAAATCTTACTCTAGCTTGCCCATATCAATTTATGAAATAAGCTATATGAGCGTATTAGCATTCATTTTTATTTTTGCATTTCCACACATACCAAACAGCTTAATTTATATAATTACAATGCTCTGTTCAACTTATACAAAAGGAATTGAACTCAGTTACTCAACCATAACTCCAGTACTTCCAATATTAATGTCTCTAGCCTTAATGATTGACTTTACATTCAATGTTGCAATACTGCATATAGTAGACTTCAATGACCTACAAGAAACTTAAACTTTGGTAGTTAGAATCAATAATTAGTAAGATTTTGCAAATAAAACAAGATACTTAGCTTCTGTATTGCAATAAATACAGGTTAAATTATCTAGAGACCTATTTTTAAAATCTTCAGGAATACATCGTATTGTAGCTTTAGTATCACTCTTAATACTCTCTTCACACATCTCACTTCCACACCATGAAGAGAGTACAAATCCTAAATGCTCGTCAATATAGGTCTTAAAAGTAGCATAACTGTGCGCACCAACACCCATGATTTCTTTGGTATTAAGATTTCTAAACTCTAAAGCCCTCCTAAATAAATCACACTGCATACTCTCAAGCTCATCTTTAAGCTTAGATGACAACTCTTTAACAGATACCTGATACTTAGAAGTTTTGTCCTTATCTCTTCTTGCAATGGTGACACAGCCCATAAGAATATCATTAGACCCTACTTCAATTCGTACTGGAATGCCCTTAAGTTCCGCAGAAGAAAATCTAAATCCTGGAGAATTTTTGATATCCTTATCAATATCAACTCTAAATTTTTCTCTCTTTAAATGTTCAAAAATGGTAGTAGCATACTCCAGAATTCTTCTATTAACTTCATCATCTCTTTTAAAAATAGGAATAATAATGAGCTCAATTGGTGCTATCTTTGGCGGCAATATCAGCCCCTTATTATCAGAATGAACCATAATCAATGCTCCAATCAACCTAGTTGACACTCCCCAACTAGTAGCAAAAACATGCTGCATCTCGCCTTTTTTATTTTGAAACCTAACATCAAAAGCTTTTGCAAAATTTAATCCCAAATAATGAGATGTTCCTGCTTGCAAAGCTTTTTTATCTTGCATTAACGCCTCGATGGTATACGTAGCCACAGCTCCAGCAAATCTTTCCTTTTCTGACTTTTGCCCACAAAATACAGGAATAGCTAAATAATCTTCAATAAATTTTTTATAAAGGTTTAAAATAAACAATGTTTCACTCTCAGCTTCCTCCTCAGTCTCATGTGCAGTATGCCCTTCTTGCCACAAAAACTCAGTAGTACGTAAAAACGGTCTTGTTCTCTTTTCCCAACGAATAATATTTGCCCACTGATTAATTTTAATAGGCAGATCTCTATAAGACTTTACCCATTTGCTGTACATATTCCAAATAATTGTCTCAGAAGTGGGTCTTAAAACCAAAGGCTCTGCCAATACTTCGCCACCAGCCGTTGTTACAACAGCAAGTTCCGGTGAGAATCCCTCAACATGTTTCTTTTCTCTTTCTAAAAATTCATAAGGAATAAGTAATGGAAAATATGCATTCTCATGTCCCGTCTCCTTAAATTTCTCATCAAGGACGCCTTTAATTCTCTCCCAAATAGCATACCCATAAGGCATAATAACCATACAACCTTTAACAGGACTATAATCAACAAGCTTTGCCTCTTGTACTATATCTAAATACCATTTGGAATACTCCTCTTCTTTTGAAGCAATAAAATTACCCATAAACCTCGCCATTGCTAAAAATTTTAGTAACTACTCATCATAAAACTCAATATTTATGCATTTCAACCATAAAACGATTATATTTGTTTCCCGAAAAATCTATCATAGTTTTCTCTACAACAAAAACAATGCCATCTTCCTTGGGAAACAAAAAAATCTCCTTGATTTTATAATCAAGAACATTTTTCCTATAATAATTTTCTCTTCCTATACACTGTATGTCTTTAATCCGAACACCGTCATCCTCAACGGATAAAGAAATAGTGAAAGCAGAAGATCTTAGATAATCTCTAGATGTCTTATTAAGTGCAACTAGATATCTCTTTCCTGTCAGAAAATCAATAAAATCCAAAGAATTCTCTATGGAATCCCCATGTTCAACATAAAGATAAATACTCCTACCCTTTTTTAGATGATTTATTTTAAGATCCTTGACCCTATAATCAACTATTTTCAAAAGCTCATAAAGACTCTTCTCAGCAGTATCAGTATGATCAATATGCTCATTGAAAATCCTAGTATATACTCCATGTTTTACAAAATCATTCCTCCAAACATCTACAAAATACACCTTGGAATAATATTTCTCACCCTCAAAGCCATATTCACCAAACATAAAATACAATCCATCATTCGAAAATCCTAAGTTTTTGAAAAAAACACCCCCTCCAAAGCATAGAGAAGAACAAAAACAAAAAAACAAAGCAAAAAATCGTCTAGATATAATTCTTCTAATAAAATTACAATCAAAATCCATAGCTTAAATTTATATTCATATTAGAAATATGTCAAACATATTTTTAATATGAATCTTTGCTATAATATTTACTTTGATAAGTTAGTTTAAAATTATATTTGTATCTTACAATAGATTTTTTAAAAAAATATCTAGGAAGATATTTATAGATTTAATCATAGTATCGAGGCATCAATTAGCACAGAATTTATGCCAAAAATTTAAACTAAAAGATAGATTTATGAATGCCGTTAACAATTTTCTATCCACTAATTTTAAAGAATCAAACTCTATGCCATTAACACTAACAGGATGTTAACTTGTATTATTTTGAAATTTACTCAAATTTAATAATACTTCACAAATTTCTGAAGGACAATTTTAGTTTTATGACTAACAACTGTCAGAAACTTTTTAGTATTAATAATCTCTTAACACTAAAAAGTTATATAATAAAAACACTTATATACACATTAACTACCAGATATCTGCTTTATAACTTATACTTTATAGAATATAATTCTAGCAATTATATATGCTTGATTAGATATAAGTTAAAGGAGAATTTATGAAGATATTGTTAAAAGTAACTATGATTTTATCACTAGCAAGCTTATCTATTGCTAAGGAAGTTGATCCATTAAATCTTGACAAGATATTAGTAGAGAAAGAAAACTTAAATAAATTATTTGGAATAGGTTTTGGGATTGGAAACCCTATCACGAATATCATACTTTCTTTTCCATATGTAGATATCGATTTTGGATATGGGGGATTCAATGGTCTACATCCTAATAATTTTACGCCTTATCTTATTTTCGGAATTGATGTCTTATTCAGAGAGGAACTTTATCATAATATAATAATGACTGGTGGTGTTGGAGTAGGCATAGACTGGTCTCCAGTAAAATCAACAGATTCAGGCCCTGCGGGTGCTCCAGAAGAAAAAGGTGATAATAAAGAGGGAGAATTTTTATCTCCCGCATCCAACAATAGGTTGGGTATCGTACTAAGACTTCCTATTTCATTAGAATATAGTTTTTTAAAGAATCTCGTAATAGGATTTAAGGGCATGGCAACAATTGGAGGAACAATGTTAATCAGCCCCATAACATTCGAAGGAGCGAGATTTGGGTTTTTTGGTATCGCATTCATAAAAATATATATATAAAGGAAAGCTAATGGGAAAAAACACTCAAAAGATATTGATCTTACTAGCAATGTTTAACTTACACTATTTTACGTTCTCTAAAGATAATGATCCATATATAATTAAATGTAATGAAGAAAATGATGGCACCACTTGTATTACAAATGGTGAAGACACCATCCCAAAACCTAAAATCCCAGCTAAGAAGAAACCCAAAGTTATTCCTATTATACAACCACCCATAATTAAACAAGAAAAAACTCCATATAATTCATTCTCAATAGGAATAGGAACAGGCAGTCCTGTAGCAAATATTTTAATCTCGGTGCCTTATGCAGACATAGATTTCGGATATGGAAGCTTTTTTGAGTTTAATCCTGACAATTTTAAGTCTTACTTTTTATTTGGTATCGATCTAATCTTTACAAAACAAATAGGACCAAGTGTAACAGTCGGAGGAGGATTTGGAGTTGGTATAGACTGGTCTAAGGTAGATCTAGTACCTCCTGGAGGTTCAGACACTATTACCTATGAAAGAATAGGAACTGTGGCTAGGTTACCCTTAGTAATGGAATACAAATTTGCAAAAAACTTGTCGGCAGGATTCAAAGTTTACTCTGCACTTGGTCCAACCATATTGCTCACAAAACCAAAAATATTATTCGAAGGAACTAGATTAAAATTCTTTGCAATTGGGTTTTTCAAGTTCTCAATATAAATAATAAATTTTTCACTAAAATCAAAAGGTTAGTATTTGCTAACCAGAGTATGCAATAAAGATTGTCCCACCTCCACTAATTAATAATTCTTCATTACATACTCCTATAAATGCACTTTCACCTTTCTTAAGATAAAAATGGTCATTTATCTTAATTTCTCCATTAATGACTAGTAACACCATCGTACCATCTCTTTTAAAATAAAGATTTCCATTAATATCTCTTTGCAACAAGCTTAAATTAGTACCTGGGAGTTTAAATACATTAAAACCCCCAATATTCTCACCTCTGAGTAATGAAAACATTCCCTCCTCAAACCTACCAACCTTAAGCATCTCATTCTTATCAACATATTTAGTAGTAAGCCCCGCTCTGATTACGTTATCAGAATTAGTCATAAGTTCAAGGCATTCGCCCCTAAGATACGCATGCACTTCTTGACTCTCAGTATAGAGAACCTCACCTGGATTTAATTTAAAAATATGCATTCCTAAAAATACTAAAAGTCCAATATCTACCCCATAAATCTTATAAATCTCATTAAACCAATAAGCTCTAAACTTATCTATAAAATCTAAATTTTCTTGCGCTCTTGCTATAACATCCTCAATCTCACCTCTTTGCAAATCAAATATATTGCTTATAAATTCTTTATGGGTCGTAAAATTAAAATCTAATTTCAATTTTTTATATATATTTTTAATTTCAAATAGAGGTAAAAATCCCTTAAGAGCATAAAAATCACTTAAAGCATAAACAAGTTCTATTTTTGGATTCTCATCCTTATAAATTCTTCTAGGGTCATTAATATTTACTCCCTTATCATTCTCAAGCTTAAAGCCTGTCAAGGCAATCTCTTTTGAAGGATGTATTTGGATTGACAAAGGCCTCTGGGCTGAGAGCACTTTAAATAAAAAAGACAACTCATTCTCATTTCCCAAAAGTTCTCTGTGATGCTTTAAGAAATCATAAAGGGAGCGATATCTGCCTTCAACTGATATCTTACTAGAAAATGTCTTATGTGCTCCAAGCCACATCTCAGCTTTAGGAAGGCCATCTTCTTTTTGTCCCAAAAGAGAAGGGATGAAACTAGTTCCACCCCAATCGTATTCTTTAATCTCATTTTTCATCAAAAATATATTATCAACTCTCATTTAGATTCCCTAGCTTTCAAAGATTTTAAAAATATCACTAAAATTGTTGCTACAGCAACACCTGCAACTATTGCAATAATAAATCCTAACTTATTATCAACCACAGGAAGAACTATCGGGCCTCCATGAGGCGCATGGCTTGCAACTCCCAAGAATGCCGCAATAATACTTGCAACAGCTCCTCCAGCCACTATTGAGGGTAAAACCCTCGCAGGATCACTAGCAGCGAAAGGAATAGCACCCTCACTAATACCAATAAAAGAGATTAAGAATGATATTTTCCCAGATTCTCTCTCTTCTTCCTCAAATAACTTAGGCACAACCAAAGTAGCAAGTCCCATAGCCATAGGAGGAACAGGAATAGCTGCTGCAACCATACCCATTATTTGTGGAACTTGAGGAATCATAGCAACACCAAAAAGGAATGCAACCTTATTAAAAGGTCCTCCCATATCAATAGCCACCATTGAACCAAGTATTAACCCAAGAAGCACCTTTCCTAAAACACCAGAAGTTTCTGAATTACTTTGCAAAGATTTAAGGCCATTCTCAAGCAATGTCATAAATTGGGCAATATATCCACCAACATAAATCATAAAAAACCCTATAATAACAGTACTTATTAAAGGAATTACAAATATAGGCATCACGGGTCGTAGCCATTCAGGAACCGTTTTTTTTGCTATCCATCTAGCAACAAACCCTGCCATAAATCCTGCAAGTATTGCCCCTAAAAATCCTGCTCCAATATCTCTAGCAAGAACACCTCCAACAAGACCTGGTGCAAGACCTGGCTTATCGGCAATTGCCATAGCAATAAACCCTGCAAGTATTGGCAACATCATACCAAAAGCCACAGCACCAATATCTGTAATCGTCTTATAAAAAGGATATTCAACAAAATTTGGTCCATCAGGGCCAACCCCAGCCAATGATATTCCAAGAGCAATCAAAATACCACCACTTGCTACAATTGGGATCATGGGAGACACGCCACTCATTAAATATTTATAAAGAGTAGATTTACTCTTCTTGGGTGTATCTTTTAAATTAGCATTCACATTCTTGTAATTAAATATTGGAGCATTAAATGATTCCTTAACAATATTTTCTATATTATTTATGGCCTTTGCAGTTGAAACCTTACAAACCTTCTTCCCATCAAATCTCGCTTCATCAACATCCTTATCAACAGCAAGTATTACCACATCAGCAGATTCAATATCTTCTTCCGTCAGAGCATTTTCAATGCCAATAGAGCCCTGAGTCTCAACTTTAATGCTGTAACCTTGTTTCTTAGCTTCAGCTTCAATCTTCTTAGCGGCAATATATGTATGTGCAATTCCTACAGGGCAAGCAGATACAGCCACTATTTTTTCTGATCTTGAAGAACTTACAACATCCTCTGTAGCAGCCTTTTCAACATTTTCCACATAAGCATAAATTTCATCAGGATTGTTTACAGTTTTTAAAATATTTTTAAAGTCATCGTTTTCAAATAATTTAGCTATAAAAGCTATTGACTTAATATGTTCATTACCTTGTTGTCCTTTTGACATACAAATTAAAAATATCAAATTAACAGGAGGGTTATCATCAGACCAATCTATCCCATCACCTTTTATGTAAAGCAATGAGACAAAACTTGTTTTAACAACATCCCCTATAAAATGAGGAATAGCAACTCCATTCTCCCAAGATGTATCACCAATATTTTCTCTATCAAGTATGCCCTGAAGAAATCCATTCCTATCATCCGTATAACCCTTTTCACCGACTTTATCTACTAAAAAATTAATTGCATCTTCTTTAGATTTTATTTCATCTGATATAAAAATAAGTTCTCTTTTCAAGAAATCCAAAAACATAATCCTCAAGCCTCCTAAAAATCCCTAAAATAATTGTATCACAGCACAAAAACTAAACTTGGATAACCTTACTATTAAAAACATTAGTAATAAAAGACATATTATCACGAATTAAAACTAAATCTATTAATTTTAATCTAAACCAAATCCTCTTCTTTATTTCCAGTTTATTTTATATTATGGAATCTAATTTTATGAAAATAATACTCAAACTTTATTGTATCTTAATATGTGCGATTTTGCCTTCATTAAATGCAGTGCAAGAAACAATCGATATAAATAATAAAGAAAGCTTATCCTTAGAAAAAAAATCAAATAAGACTACAAACAATTTCTTCTTAGTGGAAAGAGGTTTTATCTATTCAACAGGTACAGGACTTGGAACCGGATTTTTCCTAAATTCAATAATAAATCACCTAATATTTAGACCTTATTATGTGTTTGCAACTAATAATTTTGATTTCCTGGCTGTTGCTATGATATCAATTAGTGAAGACTACAATATATCCAAAAAAATTAAGTACTCAACCTCTTATATCGGAGCAGGAGTAAACTGGCATATGGCAAACTTGGTACCAAAAACAAAATACTTCTCATCTACTGTAGGAATTGGAGGAAGATTTTACCTTTCAACAAATTTTATAGGAGACTTCAAATTTTACGAAAAATTACCTTATGTAATAGAGCCTTATATATTTATTGAGCTCTCCACAAAAAAATCTATACCTTATTTCAGCATATATTCAAGAATTGATTTTTTATTTCTTGATACATTCAATATTTCTTTTGATTGTGGTATTAGATATAATTTTAAAGATACCAAAGAGGTAGAATCATGAAAAAGAAGCTAAAATTTCTGCTTTGTTGCTACATATTAATCCTACTAGGATTTTTATTTTTTCATCAAAATCCCAAAATTCTCAATAACATTAAAGAAATAGTTTCTAACTATTTAGAAACACTTAAATTCAAAATTCATACCCCTTTAAGTTCAATTGAGCTTAAAGAAGAACACCTCTTGCCAAAGGGATATCTAACTACTCAGGTGCTACATAAAAAATACTATTCCTTAGGATATGCTGAGAGTGCAAGACAATCAGAATGGATAGCTTACCATTTAAAAAGAGAAATGGTCGAACTAGCCTTAACATTGCTTAAGGAGAAAAAAATAAAGAGAAGTAATAAATTCTTTGAAGATAAAGATATTAAAGGAATCTCTCCAAAGCTCAACGATTACCTAAAGAGTGGATATGACAGAGGACATATCGTTAGTTCTGCTGATATGTCTTTCTCTGAAAAGGCAATGAGAGAGACCTATTTCCTCTCAAACATATCGCCTCAAAAAAAAGAATTTAATTCTGGAATTTGGTTAAAACTTGAAAAATTAGTTAGAGAATGGGCAATCTTAAAAGGAAAGCTTTACATTATTAGCGCAGGAATTTTAACAGAGAATAAAGGGTTTATTGGGAAAAATAAAATACTGGTGCCAAAAAATTTTTATAAAATAGTGCTATCATTAAATAATGATAATTCTTACGATATAGTGTCTTTTATTATTCCAAATGAAAAGGCCAAAGACTCAGAATTAAGAAATTATACTGTGAATGTACATTTAATCGAAGATAAAACGAACATTGATTTTTTTGAAAAACTTGATGCTGGAATAAAAAAGATAATTAAGATGAAAAAAGACTCGTCTCCTTGGAAATTTAGATGAAAATGCCCTTTATCAAATTAAACATTTTCTTGTTTACAATTTTTGCCTTAGGAATAACTGTTTTATCAATATTTATACATTATGCAAACTCCAATATAAACTTTTACACCTATCTGATCAAAATCTATGACCGAGACTTATTGATTTTGATCAATAAATTCTTTATCTTCAGTGTCGGAATACTAGGTTCTATTTGGGCATATATCAATTATAAAAGAACAAATAATATACAATTTGTATTTTTTTATTACTTTATCAGCTCATATATATTTGAACCTCTTTCAATCTTTAAGTATTATTTTCTAAATGAAATATTAAGTCTAGAATTTTACTATTTCATGAAACTTTATCACTTTATAACCGTATTTTCATTGCTGAATTTATTTTTCCTCAGTCTACATATATGTGATTTTCAAATAAAATCAATAACTTATACCACTTACTTGATTTTAACTTCTGCAATCATCTACAGCTCTTTAGTGCCTATTAACGCATACGATTATAATCATATGCATGATTTCCTTTTTGCAACAGGGAATCATAGATTCCATGTTGATTTATTCTTATTGCTAATATTAATAAATTTTTTAGTAGCATCTTTAAGAAAAGCAAACCTTAGCTACTTATTACTCTTTGTATCAATGGCTCTAATTGTATCTGGAATTTACTTTAATTCAATCGAAATTCCTTATGCTTTCATTACAATCTCAATAGGAGTACCACTATACCTAAGAGAGTCAGGAAAGCTTTTCTTCTACTGGCTATAAAACATTAGAAATCAAAGCACAAGATAACATTGCCACACCTACAGGCAAAAATAAATTATCATATTTTTTACAGTCAAAGAGCTCTACAAGCACGGCTCCCATTCCAACAACTGATGCTATTATTAGGTTTGGGAAAAAATAATAACAAACAATAAAAGAAACTAAAAAAACAATGACACTACCTGAGAATGTCTTATTATTTACAAGTTTGAAAGAGGGAATTAGTTTGCCAAAAAGACTTGCAAATCCGTCCCCAAGACATGCTGAAAATATCCCAATACAATTAAAAGGCTCAGGTATAAGGAAATACGTAAAAAATATACTTATTACTAAAAATATTGGGGAGAGAGATACCTTATAAGAAGACACCTCTCTGGTCTTTAGTATGACTCCTGATATACCTTTTAGAAAAAATAAATTTAGTTTCATAATCCTAAATATTTCCGAAATTAAATACACAATCACAAAAAATAGGCTAGATGCAAGACCTAGCCAAAAATTTATTTTGTAAAACAATAAAAACATTAAAGTAGAAATATGAAAGAATTTCCTATAAATCTCATATTTAATGTTTTCTTCAAAATAAATTCGGTTAAATATCAATTAATCTTCCTTAGGATAATATCAAACTTTAAAAAGGAATTTGCTTTTATAGTATCACCTATGCTTCTTTCTCCATATGCAAGACTTGGTGGAATTATTATCGTCCTCTCCTCTCCCTCAAGCATATCTAACAACATTATCTCCCAACCTCGAATTACTTGACCACTGCCAACTATAACCTCTATTGGCTCACTCCTGTCAATTGAACTGTCAAACTTAGCTCCACTAAGTAAAAATCCCTCATAGTCTACTATTAAAACACTCCCCCTCTTGGCACTCCTACCATTTCCCTGCTTATTGATCCTATAAAAGATACCATTCTCATCTTTCTGAAAATCTATGTAATCTTTAGAAATCATTTCAAGTTGATAAGATATATATTTTTCCGCCTCATCTGTCTTCTGTGCCTCATAAATTGTCTTTAATTTTGCAAATTCTTCATTGTTAACCTTAAAGGCTTCCGCACTACTGCCAATACGAGAAATTGCTATTCTCTCTATTTTATCTCCTTGACGAATATTAAGAACTGTCTCCATTCCTTCAATCACTTTACCAAAAATTGAATGCTTAGAATCAAGATAAGTAAGATTATCTGAAAGAGTTATAAAAAACTGACTCCCATTTGTATCAGGCCCTGAATTGGCCATAGAAACAATCCCTTGTACATTATGACTTAAATTCCTTCCCAACTCATCAGGAAAAGAATAGCCAGGTCCTCCAGTACCTATCCCCGTAGGATCTCCTGTTTGAACAACGAATCCATCAATAACTCTATGAAAAACAACATTTTCAAAATAAGGCTTGTCTGTAACAGAATTTTTAAGGATTCCTTCACTAAGACCAATAAAATTCATAACCGTTAAAGGTGCATCCTCATAGTAGAGTTCAATTTTTATATTTCCTTTATTTGTATAAATTGATGCAAATATTCCACCTTTTTCCACTAAATCTTCCTTCTTACCAATACAAGATATTAGCATTAAAATAAACAAAAAATTAAATAAATATTTATCCACAAATTCATTCCTTACATTAATTATTAAATAACATTATAACTAATTTATTACTCTCAATTTTACAATTTTTTCGTAAAATTTGTAAAATTAACTAGAAATTTATCATAATTAAGTAATACTTATTTTTTAGGGGAATAACTTATAAAGTTGGATTTTATTGAATGCTAAATATTAGTAATGAGCTTCTTCTTAAATTTTGCAGTTTTATATATGAAAATAGTGGTATTTGCTTTGACGAGAAAAACAAAGTTGTGTTAAAGGGTAGAATTAACGATGCGATACATGAACTTGACAATGTGGATAGTCCAAAACAATTATATGAGTTAATAAATTCCGATAACCTTAAAAGAGAATATTTTCTAGATCTTGTTACCACGAATCTGACTCGATTTTTCAGAAATGAACTTCATTTTAAAACTTTTGAAGAATTCATAGTTCCAAACTTAGTAAAAATTAAAAATAAGGAAAATACAAATAGGATTGTTATATGGTGTGCTGGATGCTCAACAGGAGAAGAACCTTACTCACTGGCTTTTGTTCTTAAATCTAATCTTCCAGAAAATTTTGATTTTATTGTTATCGCATCTGATTTAAGTTTAAAGTCTTTAATGATAGCAAAAGAAGGATATTACTCTGCCGAAAAATGCGAACATATCCCAAACAAGTACAGAAAATACATAAAATCTTACATGGATGGTTATAGAATAATAGACGATATTAAGAAACATGTACGATTTGATTATCATAATTTAAATTTTGAAAGTGGATTTTCAAATATTGATGTTGTTTTTTGCAGAAATGTGCTCATATATTTCGATGAAAAGTCAAAACTAAACGTTTTGAAAAAATTTTACTCTTCTATGGCTATGAAAAGTTACCTATTTATTGGACACTCAGAATCACTCTTTGGTCTTAATCTTCCTTTTAAATTTTTAAGAACACCTTGGGCCATAATATATGAGAAAGATGATAAAAGTATTCCAAAAGCAAAGTTTAAATTCAAAAGTAAATACAATTTATAATTTAATATAAATAAATTTATAGGAGCAAATCAGAAATGCGAACAAAAATTTACGTTCTTGTTATTGAAGATTCTTCTATTAATAGGAAGATTATATCGGATATAATCAACTCATCTTTAAAACTTGAAGTCATTGCAACTGCAGCTAATGAAAAACTAGCCCTTAAAAAACTTAAAAAACAACCGGATGTAATATTATTCAGTTTAGAAACAGAAACAATAAACGAAGTTGATTTTCTAGAAGAGAAAAGACATATTAACAACAAAACACCTGTTATTATTCTATCCTCAAGCGAAGACATAATAAAAAAAGCACTCTTTAAAGGAGCTGACGACTTTTTGATAAAAACTGACGGCAAATTAGAGCTCATAAAAGATAAAATTATTGATTTACTCGTATCTTACGGAAACAAGGCTATTAAAAGCAAAATGATCAAAAATATTAATTTAAAATTACAAACAAATGAGCCTGCGACAAATAGTACAAACCAAGAAGAACCTTTAACTGCAGAAGAAACAATGTATGAAAATTTAACAATCAAAAAAGATATAATTGAGAGCAAAGATTGGAATCAAGAAAAAATAATAGACGAAGGAGATTTAAGAAAGCTTAAGTACAGGAAATTTGATATCGTAGTTATCGGGATATCTACGGGAGGTCCTGCAGCACTAAAGGCAATACTACCAGAGATCCCTGAAAATTTTCCCGTACCAGTAATCATCGTTCAACATATGCCAAAAGGATTCACATCGGAATTCGCAAAAAACCTTAACAATATTTGCAACTTAGCTGTAAAAGAAACAAACAATGGAGAAATCCTTCAAAGAGGATTCATATATATAAGTTCCAGCGGATACCATACAAGAATTAATAAAGCAAATGAAAACTATCAAATAGAAGTCTTTGATGCTAAAAATGTAAACGGCCACAAGCCCTCTATTGGTGTACTTTTTAAGTCTATATCAGAAAATGTAAAAGAGAAGGCAATAGCCTTAATAATGACTGGAATGGGAAGTGATGGATCTAGAGAAATTGGAGAGATTAAAAAAGCTGGAGGTCTTACTATTGCCCAAGACAAGGAAAGTTCAGTTGTTTTTGGAATGCCAAAAGTAGCTATAGAAGAAAATAATGTAGACTATATAGTTTCAATAAACCATGTGATAAAATTATTAAAAGCCATCCTTCTTGATGGTTGAATTTTTATAAACAAGGATACCCTTTGAACACCACAAAAGAGAATATTGAGGATTGTTTTTCACATGTTAGCACTCTTGATATCAGCAACCACAAAATATACATATTAGGTACAGCACATGTATCAAAGAAAAGCTCACAAGATACAGCTACTTTAATTAAGAAGCTAAGACCAGATTTTATTGCTGTTGAACTTGATACGGCTCGCTACCACGCAATCTTGGGAACAGACGAGAACGAAAAATGGCGCAATTTAGACATCTATAAAGTAATAAAGCAAGGAAAAGCATTCTTATTAATAGTTAGAATAGTTTTAAGTAATTTCCAAAAAAAATTAGCAAAAGAGCAAGGTATTAGTCCTGGGGAGGAGATGAAGACGGCTATCCTTAAAGCTAAGGAATATAATATACCGCTAATACTTGCAGACAGAAAGGTCGAAACAACTCTTAAGAGGGCTTGGAGCTGTGTTCCACTTTTTGAAAAAGCTAAAATAATCTCAAGTTTACTCTCGTTCTCAGATACCAAAGTAACAGCAGATGAAATCGAAAAATTGAAAGAACAAGATGTTCTCTCAAGCATGATGGAAGAACTTGCAAAAGAAATTCCTACTGTAAAAAAAATCTTAATTGATGAGAGAGATGCTTTTATAGCAAGTAAAATACTTGAAGGATCAGGGACAACTTTTGCTGTTGTTGGTGCGGGTCATGTAAAGGGTATAATAGCGACTTTAAAGGAAATTAAAGAGAACAACAAGGTAGTCAATATTGATGATCTTAATACTATACCTAAGCATACTTTCTCACTGGGAAAACTAACATCTTATTTTATAGCAATATCAATTATTGTACTAATGTCAAGTTCATTTTACTTTAAAGGATTTGACTTCGCTTATCAAAATATAAAACTTTGGACAATATTTAACGCTTTATTCGCAGGTGTTGCCGCTCTTTTACTAAGAGCCAATATTATAACCATATTTACAGCTGCGGTTGGTGCCCCAATATTCTCTTTAATTCCATTTATTGGAACAGGTATGGTTGCGGGTCTGGCTGAAGCTTACATAAACAAACCAAAAATAAAAGACTTTGAAGATTTGCAAGAAGATTTGGCTAACATAAAAGGATATTTTAAGAATAGAGTTACGAAAATTTTACTGATAATATTTTTTGTAAACATTGGTTCTGCAATTGGAACAATTGTTGGGTTTAAATTTTTGTTAAATATTTTCAGATAAACCTAAAAACAAAATTAAGATTATACAGGAGTTGCATTATGAAACTGGTTTTTTTAGGGCCTCCGGGTTCTGGAAAAGGTACACTTGCAAAGATAATCTCAAAAAAGTTAAATTATTATCATATTTCAACAGGAGATCTCTTCAGAGAAAATATATCAAATTCCACATCTCTTGGTAAGGAAATAAAGCAAATAGTTGAAAGCGGAAAACTAGTACCCGATTCAATCACAATTAAAATTGTTGAAAATAAAATTACTACCCTTGATAATAGACAAAATTTTATTCTGGATGGATTCCCTAGAAACATCCATCAGGCTAAGGCCTTAGATGCATTCTTACAAAATATTAAAATAATCAACTTTTTAATTGATGAGGATCTACTAATCAAAAGGCTCTCTGGAAGAAGAATATGCAAGTCCTGTGGTGGAATATATAATATATATACACTCCCTACAAAAGAAAAGGAAATTTGTGATATTTGTCAAGGCATTCTTTGTCAAAGAAAAGACGATACAGAGGAGTCTTTAAAAGTAAGACTTAAAGAATATCATTTACAGACAAAGCCACTAATAGACTTTTACTCAAAAAACAATAGAATTAACAATATAAATGCATCTAGAGATATTACTGTAGTGGAACAAAGTTTAATGGAAGTAATATCAGCAAGCTAGTCGGAAGCTATCTATTATAAACCACCCATAGATTTTTACTCAAAAAGTAAGAAAGTTAATGATTTAAAGATATTGATGGAATGGAGAAAATTATATGAAAGCAAAAACTCATTACATGAATTAATTATTCATAGGATTGTTCTTCCTACAGTCCACTTTAGTCTATTCAACAGAAACCCAAATCCTATAGGCGTTATACAAGGAACACTTTTATTTCAACTTTCAAACAGGTTATTATCTACCACACGCACTTGGGATAACTTGAAGAAAATTTTCTCCAAGTTTTATATCCCCTCAATTCAAGTCAATGGAACCAAAAGATCAAATTTAACCTAACCCTTAAGAGGTACTAGTGTAGTCTAGTATTTGGATTACTATAAATTTTAAAGTCTTAGACAATCCGGATTCATTTTTACTTCAAAATAATGGAATAGATACAAAGCTATACATAGGACCCGCGTCTGTTTTTACAATAATTAATCCCGCTCCTATTACATCTATAACTTTATATACGGCAATTGAGGTTGGAGTAGGTTAGAAAGGGCTTGGCTTTAAGGACATTGGAACTACACTTGGTGGAAAATGGACTCATATTATTTATTATAGTCTTTGTGACTATCTTTCTATATACAGACAACCCATATTAGTGAGAGTCAGCTCTGGAAATATAAAGCTGATGAAGGTAGGTACGAAGGGAAAACATACATTAGAAACGCAAAGCACATAAGTACAGTATAAAACAAATAATGAGGAAGTGATTTCTTCTATCATAGTATTTTTATTATAAAGCATGACTACAACTCTAGTGGTTTTCTTTCACTTGCAAGTTTTAAACTTTAATATTTAAACCTATTGCGCCCAGAAATCTTAGCCTCATACAATTTATCATCAGCCAGCTTAATGATATTAGTAAAATTAGCATCATGAGGAATTTGCTCGGCAAGACCAATGGATACTGTCACAAACTTAGAAACACTGTTATGCTCATGAACTATTTCCAAATTTCTAATATCTTCAATGATCCTGCCAACAATCTTAATCATTTCTTCTAAGCTTTTATTAACAGAAAATAAAATAAATTCCTCACCACCGTAGCGAGCAATATCTATCTTATATCTCATAGCAATCTTATTCAAACTCTTTGCAATCAACTTAAGACACTCATCACCATTAGTATGTCCATAATTATCATTATATTTTTTAAAATAATCAATATCTAACATACCCACAATGACGCGCTCTTTATGCTCCAAGGCTCTCGCCCAAGACTTAGCAAATTTATCTGTAAAAAATCTCCTATTAGGAATTTGAGTAAGACCATCAATTCTCGAAAGATTTTTAAAATGATCCCTAAGCCTCTTAAGCTCAAGATGAGTTTTAATTCTTGCATCAATGATCCTGCCATTAAAAGGTTTTAGAATATAATCCACTCCCCCAACATTAAATCCCTCAAGTTGAGCATCGGTAGAATCTCTTGAACTAATAAAAATTATAGGAATGTCTTTTGTCTCAGGATCACTCTTAAGCCTTCTACACACCTCATAACCGCTAATGTCTGGTAACATTACATCAAGAAGAATAAGATCAGGACTGGCAATCTCCACCTGCTTTAAAGCATCAAACCCATTAACAGCAACTCTGATCTCATACCCATCTTGCAGTATATCTATTAATAAATCTAAATTTGTAGGTGTATCATCTACAAGCAACAATTTTTGGGTTTCAATCTCAATATCTTCAAAATTATCCAATTATCCCTTCCGAAATGACTTCTTTATATTATGAGCACTTATCATATTCTTAACAATTTGAGAACTCTCTTCAAATTTATATAACTTTAAGTGCTCAAGAAGGGAATTAAATAACATTGTATCACTCTCATTGAAACTGTATTTCTTCAAAATCCCAAGTACTTCCTTATATTCTTTCGGATTTCTATTTTCTATATCATGTAAAAGCTTCTGCATAAGAACCAAAAATTCATCATCACTTGCATATCTCAACTTCTCTTGATCTTCAACCTCAATAATATTCAAAATGAATGTTTTTATGTTCCCAATAAGCACAAACAAATCTTTACGCGTTTCATAGTAAAGTATTTTTAATGCATGTATCGAACTTGTACTTATCTCAATTTCTCTAAAATTCTCAAATAAGCTACTACGCATATTACCAAGAGTTCCAGCAATTGAATGTGCCAATCTCTTTACTAATTGCAAATCATTTACATTAAAAGCCTCATCTAACTCATAAATAAGATTATCAATCATATTAACAAGCCCTCTGCACAATTCAACATACATATCATATGAAATATTCAATTCTCTTAATGCTTTATTAATATCCAAATTAGGCAAATTAGATATTACATCTAATTTTTTATCTTGAATAATCTCATTATCTTCAAGTTCAATATGTAAATATTTTTTTAGTATATTTTTAATTGAACTAATATGTATTGGTTTTGCAATGTAATCATTCATTCCATTATCTAAACACTTGTCTTTATACTCTTTTAATGCATGTGCAGTTACAGCTACCAAAACACAAGGACTTAAGTTATTCTGGTCTTCAAAGCTACGTATTTCCCTAGAAACTTCAAAACCATCACAGTGCGGCATTTTTATATCTATGAAACCTATGTCATATCTCTTAGTTTTTAAAAATTCAATAGCCTTTATTCCATTATCCACAATATCAATAGAATCCTCTCTTACACCTATAACGACCAAAATATTTTTCAAAACCTTCTGATTAATTTCATTATTCTCAGCTATTAATATGTTAATATGATCTTCTATTTTAAGAGTGCTAAAATCACTTATTAGTGGTGCATCTACAGTTGGGCCATTTCTAATCCAACTAGAATAAAAATCCCACCTTTTAAAAGGTTTCTGCATATATTCATACTTAAAATCATCTACCTTGTTATCCCTTAAATAAGAAAGTACAAAAATTATTCTTGCATCAGATTTCAAACTTTCGATTCTACTAGCAAAATTAAGCCCTTCTTGCACACCTACATCATTTACATTTATAAAAACAAAATCATAAAAAGGATACCTATAAAATACTTTATAAGCATAGTCATAAGAATAAGAGTAATGTATATTATCTTTATAATCTAATATTTCACTTATTCTTTTAAATACTTCAACAGCCTTTTTATTTAAAACTACACTTAAAATCTTCTTATCTCTTACCAACTCAAATTTATTTAAATTTTTATCTTTATCCGTAATCTCGTTACCTAAAACGAAAGGTAACATAAATGAAAAAGTTGATCCCTTACCTATTTTACTCTCAACTGCGATGCCAGGACCACCCATTAAGCTGACAAGCTTCCTAGATATTGTAAGTCCAAGACCAGTTCCTTCATATTTTCCTGAATCAGAATCATCTTCTCGTTTAAATAACTCAAATATTTCCGGTATACTATCCTGTTTAATTCCTTTCCCAGTATCAATTACCTTAAACTCAATAGTAACGACTTCATTGCCATTATCATCTTTTGTACTGCATATATATTCATAGTTTAAAACTATGATCCCTTCAGAGGTGAATTTAAAGGCATTCCCTATTAAATTGATAAGCACTTGCTTAAGTCTAGGCATATCCCCTACTAAATAATTCTCTAAGTTTGATGTTGAATAAAAAATTAAATCAAGATCTTGTTTTGCACTCTGAGACTGGAAACTCTTTAAAACACTTTCAATTTCACGCTCTAAATTTATATAATTATTTTCAATATATATTCCGTGCATATCTATTTTAGAGATATACAATATATCATCAATCAAAGAGAGCAATATACTAGATGAGTGATTTATCATTTGAACATATTCTCTTTGAGTACTTAAAAGATCGGTACGATCTAAAAGTTCAGTAGCTGCTATTATGCCATTAATAGGAGTACGAATATCATGACTCATATTTGCAACAAAAATAGTCTTAGCAGCAATAGCGCCCTCAATAGCTTCTTTCTCGCTCATTGCAGAAGAATACATTCTTTGTTTAAATTTTATCTCATTTACCAAATGAAATGTAAAGAATCCAACAAAAGTAAAAATAAATATACAAATGTTTAGTGCCGACATGCTATATTTTCTAAATTCTATATCCTTAGAACGTTCATAAACATTCAGCACCCAATCATCAAAATATGACCTATTCTTAACATTTGCACGGAATAAAATCTTTTGTATAATTCCTCTTAAAATATACTCCTGATTATGGATCGCAATATTTAAATCGAATTTTAAATCTAGCATAGTGGGCATTTTTTTAACATCCCTAACATTCAAGTCCTCAAAGTTAATAGTAGCAGTATATTCATCGCTAATAATTCCATTAACCTTGCCTCTATAAAGAAGATCTAAAGCTTCTTTAAAACTATTTACTTGGATTAGTCGTGCACCTGTTTTAGACTCCAATTCCTTAGTATGCAAAAATTTAAGTACTGCCAAATTATCAGAAAAACTAAAAGGGAATAATCTGGCTTTATTTGAAAAAACATAAAGTGGAATTCCTGAAGTTGCTTTAATGTTGAAAACATAATCTGAATTCGAATCTGATAAATTAGTAGAGAGTATATCTACTTTTCCTAACTTAATTAACTTTTCAATCTCATCATTTTCATGTATTTTGACCATATTGAAAGCTAGATTTGTAAATCCTCGTATTTTCTTAATTAATCCCTCATTTACACCTCTATGATGATTAGAATCAAAATAATCAATAGGATACCAATCTTTTATAGCAAGATTTAATTCTTTATTATTCAGTAACCAAATTTTTTCCTCAACATTAAAGTTACTCTTATTTATGTGACCATAACTGTTATTTTGATAATTGTCCATTTCAACTTGACCAAGCCAATTTCTATCTATTGGTAACAAGGTGTCAAACAAAATATTTTCTATTAATGCATTAAGTACATATGCAAATAATTCAAATCTGTTATTATTAGTTGCGAATACCAAAAACCTCCTTCTATTGAAGTTTGAATCCTCTGATTTTAATATATCATTATATCCATGCAACTTTAATAAATATTTTGAGGTTATTGAGTTTTCTACAAATCCATATGAATTATTTACTATATCCGAAAAATTACTTACTATATCTGTATTTTTATCTATATTAATATTATTGAAATTAAAATCAATAATTTGTGAATTTATAATTTTTCTGCTATTTTTAGCATTTGTCAAATAAAACTTAAAATTAAGCGAGTATATTGGGATAGTCTCCTTATAATTCCTAGACCTCAAGATACTGTCATCCTGAATAATACCACCCCAAATAGACACATCCTTATCATCTATACTATTCTTAATACTCTCTTTTGAAAATCCTATAAAATTCACTCTAAAACAATATTCTCTAGAAAGAGTATTCCATAAGTCAACTAAAATCCCTAAAGGTTGCCCTTTAGGATCAATAAAGCTTAAAGGAGGATAATCATTGTATATCCCAATATCAAGATTATATAAAATATCTAATTCTTCAAAAGACTCATATTCTTCCTTAGAGAGTGACTTCAAATAACTAAAAAGGTCAACATTTAAATGCTTTAATTGACTAACGGGATTCTTACTAACAGCAATTCTTATACCAATACTATGAAAATATTCAGTATTAAAAACTTTCATAAAATATGGATTAAAAACCCTATACCATACACAAGGTAATGTTTTACAACTGCCATATACTAAATCAATTTCATTATTATCTAATGCTAAAAGTAATTCTTCAGTACTTTTAAATAAAAAAATATTATCTATGAGCCCATGGGATCTTAATATATCTTCATATAGAGTGTTTTTTACAACACCTATTCGTAACTCGTTTGCAAATAATGCACTGGGTTTCTTTTTGCCTTCTCTTGAACCATAAAATAACGCAGCAACGCACTTTCCAATTTCATTTTTGAAATAAAGATAATCATTTAAATCTGAATTATAAGTTAATCCTAAATAAATTACATCATCTTCAATTTTGTTTTTATCAAGGTAATCAATAGTTTCTACAATAATAGCATAATTATTATCCTGTGCCCACTTGTCAAGAAGAGAAAAAATCATTCCGACTACTTTACCTTCTCTATTTTTATAGTAAAGAGGATAATATTGATCTACGAGTTTAAATTTCAAAGTTGGCTTAGCAAGTAAATTAAGATTAGAGGAAAAAAATATAAACAAAATTAAAAAAGCAATACCCAAACTGCGCATAATTTATACCATATATTTTCAAACATACTTTATACTCTAAACCAATAAAAAACAAAAAACCCTGGCAATAACCTACTCTCCCGCGAACTCGCAGTACCATCAGTGAATAAGAGCTTAACTTCTGTGTTCGGAATGATAACAGGTGTTTCCTCTCTTCTCTAACCACCAGGGTAATTTATAAGGAAGACAAAAATATGGTCAAAGATTCGGGTAATTAGTATTAGTCAGCTTAATATATTACTATACTTACACTTCTAACCTATCAACCTGGTATTCTTCCAGGACCCTCATAGGATATCTCATCTTGAGGAAGGCTTCCCACTTAGATGCTTTCAGCGGTTATCCCTTCCGAACGTAGCTACCCAGCACTTACCCTTGGCAGGATAACTGGTACACTAGAGGTTCGTCCATCTCGGTCCTCTCGTACTAAAGATAGTTCCTCTCAAATATCCAACGCTTGTGGCAGATAGGGACCAAACTGTCTCACGACGTTCTGAACCCAGCTCGCGTACCGCTTTAAATGGCGAACAGCCATACCCTTAGGACCTGCTTCAGCCCTAGGATGCGATGAGCCGACATCGAGGTGCCAAACCCTCCCGTCGATGTGAACTCTTGGGGAGGATAAGCCTGTTATCCCCGGAGTACCTTTTATTCGTTAAGTGACGGCGCTTCCACTCGCCACCGCCAGATCACTAAGACCTACTTTCGTATCTGTTCGACTTGTCAGTCTCACAGTTAAGCTACCTTATGCCTTTACACTTACAGAGTGATTTCCAACCACTCTAAGGTAACCTTTGTGCACCTCCGTTACTCTTTAGGAGGCGACCGCCCCAGTCAAACTACCCACCTGGCACTATCCTCATATCACTATGAGTTAGAAACTTAATTAAACAAGGGTGGTATTTCAAGTGCGACTCCACTATCCCTAACGAGATAGCTTCAAAGTCTCCCACCTATCCTACACATATTTAATCAAATCTCAATACCAAGCTATAGTAAAGGTTCACGGGGTCTTTCCGTCTAACCACAAGTAATCGGCATCTTCACCGATACTTCAATTTCACCGAGCTCCACGTTGAGACAGCGTCCAAATCGTTACACCATTCGTGCGGGTCGGAACTTACCCGACAAGGAATTTCGCTACCTTAGGACCGTTATAGTTACGGCCGCCGTTTACTGGGGCTTAAATTCAATGCCTCGCTTTTACACTAACATCTCCTCTTAACCTTCCAGCACCGGGCAGGTGTCAGTCCCTATACTTCTCTTTACAGATTTGCAGAGACCTGTGTTTTTGGTAAACAGTCGTTTGGACCATTTTTATGCTACCTAATCTCTTAGGTCGTACTTATCCCGAAGTTACGTACGTATTTTGCAGAGTTCCTTAACGTGGATTCTCTCGCGCGCCTTAGAATTTTCATCCCACCTACCTGTGTCGGTTTGCGGTACGGTCCCTCATAGCCTAACCTTAGAAGTTATTTCTTGGCACCTTGACTACCTACATTTCATGTTGCCTAAACAACACTCATCATCACATCTCAGCTCTCTTAGCGGATTTTCCTACTAAAATCAACACCTTAATGCTTAAACTAGGACTACCATCCCCTAGCAGTAGTTAACCTCATGCGTCACTCCAATCGAAACTATAAGAGGTACGGGAATATTAACCCGTTTCCCATCGACTTCACTTTTCAGCTTTGCCTTAGGGGCCGACTAACCCTGGGAAGACGACCTTCACCCAGGAAACCTTAGGTTTTCGGCGAATGGGGATCTCACCCATTTTTTCGTTACTCATACCTGCATTCTCACTTCTGATACCTCCATCAAACTTCTCAGTTTAACTTCTCAGGCTTACAGAACGCTCCCCTACCACTCTAATCTAAATTAAAGTCCAAAGCTTCGGTAATGTGTTTAGCCCCGTTACATTGTCGGCGCTTAAGTACTCGACCAGTGAGCTATTACGCACTCTTTAAAGGTATGGCTGCTTCTAAGCCAACCTCCTGGCTGTTTACGTACCTAAACCTCCTTTTCCACTTAACACATTTTTGAGACCTTAGCTGTTGGTCTGGGTTGTTTCCCTCTCGACTATGAACCTTATCGCCCACAGTCTCACTCCTATTCATCATACAATAGCATTCGGAGTTTAACTGAGTTTGGTACCCTTTGACAGGCCCTAGCTCAATTAGTGCTCTACCTCTATTGCACTAAAATAAGGCTGAACTTAAATCCATTTCGGGGAGAACCAGCTATCTCCGAGTTTGTTTAGCCTTTCACTCCTATTCACAGCTCATCCCTGCCTTTTTAAACAGACTAGGGTTCGGCCCTCCACTTGGTTTTACCCAAGCTTCAGCCTGGCCATAAATAGATCACTCGGCTTCGGGTCTACCACATCTAACTAAATCGCCCTTTTAAGACTCGCTTTCGCTCAGGCTCCAGCACTTCTATGCCTTAACCTTGCTAGACATGATAACTCGCAGGTTCATTATGCAAAAGGCACGCCATCACCATGAATAAACCATGGCTCTGACTGCTTGTAAGTCTACGGTTTCAGTTCTATTTCACTCCCCTCCCGGGGTTCTTTTCACCTTTCCCTCACGGTACTCTTCACTATCGGTAGCTTTCTAGTATTTAGCCTTGGAGAGTGGTCTCCCCAGATTCAGACAAGGTTTCTCGTGTCTCGTCCTACTCAGGAACATCCTTAAGAAGATATCTACATTTAAATTACAGGGCTATCACCTTCTATGACTAACCTTTCCAGGTTATTCTTCTATGTAAATATTTTGTAACTTCTCAGCTTATCACAGACTAAGCTTCAAGTGTCCTACAACCCTCTAGATGCAACGCTCTGTAGCTTGACACATCCAAAGTTTAGGCTACTCCCCTTTCGCTCGCCACTACTTAGGGAATCTCTTTGATTTCTTTTCCTCAGGGTACTTAGATGGTTCACTTCCCCTGGTATAGCCTCTACTACACAGTAGTAGATAATTAGCATCTAGCTAATTGGATTACTCCATTCGGTAATCTCGGGATCATAAAATGTTTGCTTCTCCCCCAAGCTTTTCGCAGCTTACCACGACCTTCTTCGCCTTAAAGCTCCTAGGCATCCACCATAGACTCTTTATTACTTTGACCATATTTTTATCTTCCATCTCTATTTTGCCAATCGTTTATACAACATAAATTAATATATACTTTTGCTACTACTATGTCAATACTCTTATAACATTTTTTATCATTAATTTTTCAAAGACACCCTCTCTACTCTAAACTCAAAAATAAAAGCTCTGAGAATAAGCTATTAAATGCTATAATGCATTGAAAGGAGTAAATCATGTATAAAAAAATAATTAATCTAATATTATACTTATCTATTCTAAGTTGCACCTCAACATCAAAAAATATACCCGAAATACCAAAAATCAATGAAGAGAATCTGATTGCAATAATTTCCTTAGAAACAAATACAAATGAGCAAGAAGTTGTCAATTTAAAAAAATATACTGAAGCATATTTACAAGAATTACTAAATTGGCTTGTTACTGCAAAAAAAATAATCGAAAAACACTATCCTGAATTTAAAAACAAAATGATCATAGAAGATAAGCAATTTATGGAAGATGAATTAAAAAACAAACCAGAATACTATAATAAACATTTATTCATCAAAGATGATATTTATGAAAAATATAAATTAACTGAGAAAAAATCACATTTTATTCCACTAATGGATGAAACCTCTATCTTATACAGTAGAGCAGAAAGCATAAAAAATGCTTATGATGAATACCTAACAAAAGAATAAAAATGTTAAATAAAAGACATTTAAAACTTAGATCTTTAAAATAAAATTAATTTGGGAGGGCTTAGCTAACATCGATATCAAGATTAAAAAACTCAATTAAAAACTTTGCAACTCCATCCTTATCGTTATCAAATTTTGTAACCTCGTTATTTGGTAAATTAGTCCTAACAAATTCATTCGCATTTTTCATTACAACTCCCTTTCCAACATTTTTCAACATTTCATAATCATTACCATTATCTCCGAATGCTAAGATATCGCAAAGAGCAACACATTTAAATAAAGCAACATTTTTAACAGCATTATACTTACTAGTATCCGCATGTGTAATTTCTAAAAGATCCTTAGCAGAGAAAAATATACTTATATCTTTAAATTTTTTTTCTATTATTGTATTTCTAAAATTTTCAAGAATAGTGAAATTTTGAGAATAATAAACTATCTTAGAAAAAGAATCCATTTGAAGATCAAATAGGTCAGTAATAATAGGCTTTATTCCTAAATTTTCAATAAAATGATTCATAATTGGACTTCTAATCTCTCTATCAGAATACCAACCCTTAAGAGTATAAAGATTAATATCAATTTCTCCTCTCTCTACCCTAAGAATTTCTCTTACTAAAGAGTAGTCCATCTTATGGCTCAAAATCAGATTGCTCTTAAAAAACACCTCTGCTCCATTGGCTGTTATAATATAACTTTTATCAATTTCAATTTCTTTAAGCTGACTGAGAACATCCTTAATTTCATCCAATCTCCTACCAGTAGCAATCATTATATGAAAATCATTTTTTAATCTTAAGAGAACTTTTAAAGTTAATGGTGTAATTGCATGCCTACTATTAAGCAAGGTTCCATCAAGATCAAAAACTAACATCTTATATTTTTTATAATTAGAATTCATGTATAAATCTCTCTTTTTAAATAAATAATATCATATTTCCATTAGTTATAAACCTAAATCTACCTTGAATTAATTGTCTAAAAAAATTATAATCAAGGTGTTAAAGGTTGCACGAAGTGAGTTAAATATAAATTTAATGAATGATGAAATTTCAACTTTGTTTACAGAAGAAAAAATAAAAAGCAAAATTAAAGAGTTAGCCCTAAAGATTAGAAATGATTACCAAGCTAAGAATAATGTAGTTTTTATATCAATCCTTAAAGGCTCATTTATGTTTTTTGCAGACATTATAAGAGAGATTGGGTTGAATGTGGCGATTGATTTTCTACAAGCCTCAAGTTATGGAAGTGGAGCTTATTCTTCACTAAAGGTATCGATAAAAAAAGATATTGATATTAATATCGAAAATAGTTATGTAATAATTTTTGATGATATTATAGATACTGGATTAACATATAAGAAAATCATTAAACATTTAAAAACTAAGAATCCTAGAGAAATTAAAACTTGTGCCCTTTTCAATAAACCATCTAAGAGATTAACAGAATTAAAGGTAGATTATGTGGGATTTGATATTGACGATCATTTTGTAGTTGGATATGGTATCGATTTCAATGAAAACCACAGAACTTTAAAGGATGTAGCAAAAATAAACAAATAGGAGACAGAAATGTCAATTTATGCGGTTATTGGAACTCAGTGGGGAGATGAAGGAAAGGGAAAGATCATAGATTTTCTCTCAGAAAAGGCAAATTACGTTGTAAGGTTTAACGGAGGAAATAATGCCGGCCATACTATTGTTGCTAACAATAAAAAGTTTATTTTTCATCTATTACCATCTGGGGTTTTGCAAGGATCAAAGTGCGTAATTGGGCCTGGGGTTGTAATTGATCCGCTAGTTTTAATTGAAGAACTTAAAATACTAAGGCAAAATAATATACAAATAGAAATATTTATAAGCGACAAAACTCACATAATAATGCCTTATCATATCAAAATTGACGAACTTAGTGAACAAAAAAAGGACTCTCGCAAAATTGGAACCACTAAGAGAGGCATTGGGCCTTGTTATTCCGATAAAATTAATAGAACAGGCATAAGAGCCGTTGACCTACTTGACATGGAAATTTTTGAAAAAAAACTAAAAATAAATTTAGATGAAAAAAATGCAATTATAGAAAAAATATATAATGACCAACCCTTTAGTTACACTGATATCTTGAAACAGTACAACGAATATATATCAATACTTAAACCTTTAATTACAAACACAGGAGAAATATTAAAACATGCTATGGACGCTGAGGAAACTATTCTAATAGAAGGTGCACAAGGTACAATGCTTGATGTTGAGCATGGTACATTTCCCTTCGTAACATCAAGTAGTACATTAATCGCAGCAGCCGCGGGGTGCGAAATTCCTATTTCAAAGATCAAACACAAGATTGGCATAATAAAATCATTCTCATCAAGAGTTGGCGCAGGACCTTTTGTGAGTGAAATTTTAGATCCTATTGGAGATAAAATTAGAGAACAGGGAAAAGAATACGGATCAACAACAGGAAGACCCAGACGAATTGGTTGGCTTGATCTTTTAACAATAAAAAAATCGGTAACTCTTAACGAATTAAATCACTTAGCCTTAACTAAACTAGACATTCTAAATGACATTAAAGAACTCAAAATTTGTACAGCCTATGAATTCCAAGGAAAGATATACGATTATATACCCACTTCCTGTGAAATATTAGAAAAAGCCAAGCCTATATATAAGACTTTCAAAGGATTTAAAAAAGACATTAGCACTATAAGTTGTTATGAAGACTTACCAATTGAGGCTAGAGAATACATTGAATTCATTGAAAGAGCGGTAGGAGTTCAAATTTCAATTATTTCCCTTGGAGAAGAGAGAAGAAAAACCATTTTTAGGAATAAAGAATGGATCAATATATAAACCCATTAAACTCAAGATATTCAAGTAAAGAAATGCTTTACATTTTTTCACCAAAATTTAAGTACACAACATGGAGAAAATTGTGGTATAACTTGGCCTTAACTCAACAAGAATTGGGCATAGACATTAGCAAAGAACAACTCAATAAATTATTTAAGCATATTGAAAACATTGATTTAAATCTTGTAGAAAAATACGAGAAAAAATTCAAACATGAAGTCATGGCACATCTTTATGCTTATGCCGATTTGATTGGTGATGACGCTAGAAAAATCTTACACCTTGGGGTTACAAGTGCTTATTTAATGGATAACACAGATTTAATTCAAATAAAAGAAGCTCTATTACTTATTAAAAATAATCTTACAAAACTCATTAAAACTTTAAAAGAATTTTCAATAAAGCATAAAGATCTAGCAACACTTGCATATACTCATTTGCAAGAAGCTCAATTAACAACTCTTGGCAAAAGAAGTAGCTTGTGGCTTCAAAGCTTGATTTTTGATTTTGAAGAACTTGAATTCATTTTATCCAACATGTGTTTCAGAGGAGTAAAGGGAACTGTTGGGAGTCAAAGTAGCTTTAGCGAATTATTTTCATCTAACTTTAAAAAGGTCAAAGATCTAGACATAAATCTTGCTAAAAAAATGGGTTTTGATAAAGTTTATAAAATAACTAGCCAAACCTATGACCGTAAATTTGACTCATCTATATTAAACTTTCTGAGTAATCTATCTCAGAGTGCACATAAAATAACCAATGACATTAGATTTATGCAACATCTTAAAGAAATTGAAGAGCATTTTGAAGAGGAGCAAATAGGTTCATCAGCAATGCCTTACAAAAGAAATCCTATTTATAGTGAAAGGGTGGCTTCTCTTGCTAAGTTTATAATGAGCCTACAAGCAAGCGGTGGTTTTATAGCTGCAACCCAATGGCTTGAGAGAACTCTAGATGATTCAGCTTGCAAGAGACTAAATACTCCTCAAGCATTCTTAGCTGCTGATGCTATCTTAATATTATTAAATAAAATATTTAATAATATCAGAGTAAACGAAAAAATTATTGAAACACATGTAAAAATAGAAATGCCATTTATATTAACAGAAGATATATTAATGAAAGCAACCAAAAATGGTGGTGATAGACAAATACTACATGAAAAGATAAGAATTTATTCAATGCAAGTAAGGGAAAGTCTTTATTCAGGGATCACGGCAAACAATTTAATTAAGCTAATCCTTGACGATGCAAGCTTTAGATTAACACCTAAGGATATAGAAGAAGTCTTAAATCCAAATGCAAACATAGGTTTTGCCCCATGTCAAGTTGAAGATTTTATTAAAGAAATGGTTAACCCTATTCTTAAAGAGACATAATGGATTGCTAATATTTAGAAACAAATCTATTTCCCTTTATGTAAAATCTCCAAAGCTTATTTGCATATTCCTCACCTGCATAATTAATATTTATTCTCTTTGAGCACGATATTTCAAAATCAAAAGATATTCCGTTCTTTAAAAAAAGCTCAGAATTATTAATAAGATCTACTTTATTAAACCTTAAATCTATATTTAAGAATTTCGTAAGTTTTCCAGGTCCATTAGTAATTTTTTTATCAGTCTTCACTAAAGGTGAAAGAGGTTCAATCCCTCTTATTAAAACAGCATGGGGATTATTCTCATTAGATGCCACAACATTTAGCATATAATACATACCATAAATCATATAAATATAAGCATACCCACCAATATTATACATAGCGCTTGTACGGTTTGTTATTCTACCTCCATAAGCATGACAAGCTCTGTCTATTACCCCCATATACGCCTCTGTTTCAACAATTTTAGTAATAATTTCCCTGTTATCTATTTTTCTAATCAAAAAGTGCCCAAGCAAAGACTTTGCAAGCACAACGGCATCTTGTATAAAAAACTCTCTATCCATTAGCATAATTTTAAATCAAAATTAAATTCACAACTTATTATAATGATATAAAAAACTAAGCATAATAATTACAAAGCAATGTATAATTATCAAAAAACAAGTCTATATTGACAAACCAAATAAAGTTCAATAAAATTTTAGAAGATAAGTATATTTATAGGGATCATAGCTCAGGTGGTTAGAGCGCAGGTCTGATAAACCTGAGGTCGGATGTTCAACTCATCCTGGTCCCAATTACTAAATTTACAAATTACAACCTACTGCCTCAAAAAAAGCAAGCCTTAAGGCTTGCTTTTTTTTATTTTAATTCTGGCCAATAATCCCTGTTAGCCATAATAAGATCGTCAAGTATCGCCTTAGCAACACTTGCACTAGGTACCATTTTAGACATAGTTAATGCTTGCCACAACTTTAAATATGATTTTTCTACCCAAGCTTCAACTGTAAGTTTCTCAGCAGCAACTTGTTGTTCCATAAGTCCTTTTTGAAACTGAGGGATCTTACCCATACATATACGCTCAGGCCCATTAGAACCAACAATACATGGAACTTCCACCATAGCAGTCGGATCAAAGTTCTCAATAGACCCATTGTTCTCAACAATCAAAAGCATTCTCTCGCCTGTATTAAAAGCTATCGCCCGAGCAAGATCAACAATATAAGATGCATGTTCATCAATCTCAATAGTAGTATCGACAGCCGTATTATTTTTAGCTATTCGCTTACACTCACCAAAAACCTTAGCTTCTCTACCCTCCTTGACTTCTCTAACTCTCGTTTTCTTAGGATCAGTATGTTCAAGCTCATAGTCGCTATACAAATAGTACTTCAAATAAGTATTTGGTAGAGTGCTTGGGTCAAGAGCAGCTACATCTTTAGCTTTACCAAATGTTGAAGTCCAACTTGCGTCAATATGTTGCCCTGATTCAGCCTCTCTTCCTGAAAGATATCCATGTGTTTTTACATGTTCCACAAGTCTTGGCATTAAATTATCGCCGTTTACATGCTTAACTTCGGTCCACCAACCAAAATGGTTAAGGCCGTAGTATCTTACAATCAGCTCTTTTCTAGATTTTAATCTTAAAATATCAATAAATCTATTCTCAATCCCAACCGGCATATCACAAATATTTAATATCTTAGAATTGGGGCGAAGCAATCTTGTAGCCTCAGCAACAATTGCAGCAGGATTAGAATAATTTAACATCCAAGCATGGGGGGAATATTTCTCCATATAATCAACAAGTTCAAGAACCCCCCCAATTGAACGCATACCATAAGCAATGCCGCCAGGTCCGCATGTTTCTTGGCCAACAACACCATGCCTAAGAGGTATTGTTTCGTCAAGTTCTCTCATCTCATATTTACCAACTCTAATATGAGCCATTACAAAATCAACATCAATAAATGCTTCCTTTGGGTCTGTGGTATAAGAAAACTTTACATCAGGATATCTCTCCTTAATTAATATCTTGCAAGCATTACCAACAATAGCCTGACGCTCACTATCAATATCATAAAGCTTGATATTACTAATGGGAAACTCATCAAGATGATCAAGTAGCATTAAAACTATACCTGGTGTGAAGGTACTTCCTCCACCAGCAATTACAATATTAAATTTTTTTTTCATACTTCCTCCTTAACATCTTCAAGTATAGATTCCATCTCCTCCCTTAATATTGGGACATCAAGACCAATAACAATTTGAAAATAATTATCTGTCTTAAATATTCCCTTAACACCATACTTCTTAAAACTCTCATCAGGATGAACTTTATTGACATCTTTAACAGTAACCCTTAGTCTGGTAGCACAATTACTAAGATCCTCAATATTAGCTTTTCCACCCAGCATATGAATTATGCTTAAAGCTTGATGTCTAAATTGATCCCCAATATAATCTTTCCTAGTATGTAATTTAACGGGAGTGTCATCATCCCATCTACCAGGAGTCTTAAAATTAAACTTTAATATTAAGTATTTAAATGAAAAGAAATAAATAACTGTAAAAATACTCCCAATAATAAGCTGTGCAATATAAGGTTCGGGATGATTTCTCCACATAGGAATCCAATTGAGCAAGAAAAAATCAATTAACCCAGTACCCATATTTCCTACAAGTCCAAAAGAATACATAATAGCAGACATCAACCCAGCAAGAACAGAATGTAGGATAAAAAGCATAGGAGCAGCAAAAAGAAATGTGAACTCAATAGGTTCCGTTATTCCATTGATCATTGAAGTAAGAGCTGCAGGTATTAATAATCCTTTTAAAGCTTTTCTCTTATCTTTCTTAGCACTATAATACATCGCCAAAGAGAGACCAAAAACACCAAATACCTTAGAATTTCCATGAAGTGCAAAACCACCACCTGGGAATAATTCTTTAAGAGGAATCGTACTTTGAGAAAATTCTTGAATATGCTCAGCCCAATGCTTTAAAATGCCTTCATCAACAACGGCTGGACCAAATATAAATGGCTGATAGATAAAATGATGAAATCCAAAAGGAATTAAAACTCTCTCTAAGAATGTATAAAGCCAAACACCAAAAGCTCCTGAGTATGCCATCATCTCCTGCAAGCCAGCAATTCCCATTTGCATCTTAGGCCAGACAATACAAAAAATTAATGCTAAAGGTAACATGGTTAAGAAACTTAAAGCCACTATGAAATTACTACCTGAAAAAATTTGCAAATAAGGAGAAACCTTGATATCAAAATATCTATTATGCAAATAAATAATAATACAAGAGACTATAATTGCCCCAAATATGCTAGTATCAAGAGTTTTAATATTAGCTAACATAGTAAGTCCACTTGTTCCACCTGGTTCTACAGAATAATCAATGCCAAAGGTTTGACCATAAAGACTTAAAATAGCCGCAATAAAATAATTAAAGAGTAAAAATGCAAGTAAAGACTCAACACAAGCCCTGCTGGAAGCTTTTTTTACCAAGCTTATTGGTAAAGTAGCTGCAAATAGTAAAGGCATTTGTCTAAAAATTGTCCAACCACCTTCTCCAAGCATCCACCAAAGGTCTCTCCAAGCTCCAGGACCTGCTCCTATTAAAAAAACAGATGATAATCCTACTACCAAACCAAATAGAGCAAAAAATAAAGCAGGAATAACCATTGCACTCCCGAATTTTTGCATTGTTTGTATCATAAATGAGACTCCTATTATTTAACAAAGATAATTATTATTGAAACAATTACCATAAAGATAATATTTTTATTCTAATATTAATTGATTAATTTAATTAATATTAGAATAAAAATATTATCCAAATTTGTCAAGAAAGAATAGTCAAATAAGAAGAGATCCTTAAAGGATCTCTTCTTATTTGACTATTCTTTAGATAAAATTTATTTTTTTTAAATAAACAAAATGGAGGTTAAGGGACTCGAACCCTTGACCCTCGGCTTGCAAAGCCGATGCTCTAGCCAACTGAGCTAAACCCCCCAAATAACAAACTATAAATTACTATAGTACAAAAAAAGAATAAATTCAACAAATTTAAATTAACAATAAAGTAATTTACACGCATTACATACAAAAAGAATAAGAACTCAATCAAACTTGAATACCTATTCTTCTATAGCTAAAAAAGACAAAGGAAGAGTTAAAATCATACTATTCAATTTAAATAATTACTTTCTCTTAGAAAGGAGGTGATCCAGCCGCACTTTCCAGTACGGCTACCTTGTTACGACTTCACCCCCCTCACTAAACATACCTTAGATACCTCCCTCCCTTACGGGTTAGAATAATAGCTTCGGGTATCCTCAACTCGGGTGGTGTGACGGGCGGTGTGTACAAGGCCCGAGAACGTATTCACCGTATCATTCTGATATACGATTACTAGCGATTCCAACTTCATGAAGTCGAGTTTCAGACTTCAATCTGGACTGAGACCTGCTTTATGCGTTTTGCTTCACATCACTGTTTCGCATCGCTTTGTACAGGCCATTGTAGCACGTGTGTAGCCCAGGACATAAGGGCCATGATGATTTGACGTCATCCTCACCTTCCTCCGGCTTATCACCGGCAGTCTCGTCTGAGTCCCCATCTTTACATGCTGGTAACAGACAATAAGGGTTGCGCTCGTTGCGGGACTTAACCCAACACCTCACAGCACGAGCTGACGACAACCATGCAGCACCTGTATATAGACCCCAAACGGGGAATAGTTATCTCTAACTATATCCTATATATGTCAAGCCCTGGTAAGGTTCCTCGCGTATCATCGAATTAAACCACATGCTCCACCGCTTGTGCGGGCCCCCGTCAATTCCTTTGAGTTTCACTCTTGCGAGCATACTCCCCAGGCGGCACACTTAACACGTTAGCTTCGGTACTAACCTTTCAGTTAACACCAAGTGTGCATCGTTTACAGCGTAGACTACCAGGGTATCTAATCCTGTTTGCTCCCTACGCTTTCGTGACTCAGCGTCAGTCTTGACCTAGAAGTTCGCCTTCGCCTCTGGTATTCTTCCTGATATCAACAGATTCCACCCTTACACCAGGAATTCTAACTTCCCCTATCAGACTCTAGTTATGCAGTTTCCAGCATATTCCCACAGTTGAGCTGTGGTATTTTACGCATAGACTTACATATCCGCCTACTCACCCTTTACGCCCAATAATCCCGAACAACGCTCGCCCCTTACGTATTACCGCGGCTGCTGGCACGTAATTAGCCGGGGCTTATTCCTAAATTAACGTCATCACTCTGTCATTTCCTACAAAGCTTATTCCTCATTTATAAAAGAACTTTACAATCTTTCGACCTTCATCGTTCACGCAGTGTCGCTCCGTCAGGCTTTCGCCCATTGCGGAAGATTCTTAGCTGCTGCCTCCCGTAGGAGTCTGGACCGTATCTCAGTTCCAGTGTGACCGTTCACCCTCTCAGGCCGGTTACTTATCATAGCCTTGGTAGGCTCTTACCCTACCAACTAGCTAATAAGACGCAGACTCATCTACAAGCGAAGCTTTAAAGGCTTCCTTTCATCAATTGACATCTCAATTGACCTTATTCGGTATTAGCTACTATTTCTAATAGTTATCCCCATCTCGTAGGTAGATTATCCACGCGTTACTCACCCGTTCGCCACTGAATGTATTGCTACATCCCGTTTGACTTGCATGCTTAAGACGCACTGCCAGCGTTAGTTCTAAGCCAGGATCAAACTCTTCGTTATTTTTATTTTCTTTAATTTAAAATTAACAGGTTATTCATTTTTTGGCTCTTAAAACCTTACTTAACTCTTCCCTTCTCTTATCTTCCAATTCTTAATATTAACTTTTATTACTTTATAATATACATTCATCTTTGTCAATACTTTAAACTTTATTTTTTGTATTAAGATTCTTAAATAAATTGTTTCTATTATTTCTTATCTCGCTATCTTTTACTAATCTCTTAACAATATCTAAAACCTTACCTACCTCTTCATAGCCATCATAATGACTGCCTCTTAAATTTGCGCCCAAGACACTCTTAAATCCAGCCTTCCTAGCAGAGAGAACCTTACCTTCAATATTAGAAGATACTTTAATTCCTCCTGAAAGCGAAATTTCACCTGTAAAGATTAGATCTTGACTTACAATGATATTCGTCTTGGCCGAAAATAACGCAACTAAAACAGCAAGTTCAATTTCTATATCATCAATTTTAAGGCCTCCAGAAACATTAACATATACATCATCATTATTAAAATTAAGATTTAAATACTTGCTAAGAACAGCTAAGATTCTTGATATTTTTTTAGAG
Organism: Candidatus Borreliella tachyglossi; assembly: GCF_003076595.1. Taxonomy (NCBI): domain Bacteria; kingdom Pseudomonadati; phylum Spirochaetota; class Spirochaetia; order Spirochaetales; family Borreliaceae; genus Borrelia; species Candidatus Borrelia tachyglossi. The sequence continues at coordinate 459,330 of NZ_CP025785.1, forward strand.
TCTACTTTTTCTGAAAAAATTCTAGAAATATTCATACCTGTCTTTGCTATTAAAGCCTGTATCTCGACAAATAAAACTCTACTTCCCTTGTTAATAATTCCAATAGCAATTCCTGAAGATACTTCTTCCTTCTTCTCCAAAAAAATAGAAGAAGGATCTTTAACCTCAACAAGACCTAAACTTGTCATCTCAAAAATACCTATCTCATTAATAGTGCCAAATCTATTTTTAGTTGCTCTAAGCATACGCAAAGATTTTTCTGCTTCTTCAAAATAAAAAACAGCATCTACCATATGTTCTATTATTTTTGGTCCAGCTAAAATACCATCTTTGGTAATATGGCCTACCAAAAATAAAGTTATATCCTTACTTTTTGCCCACTCTCCAAGCTTATAAACGCAATACTTTAATTGAGATATACCTCCAAGTCCACCCTGAACTTCTTTTGAATGTAAAGTTTGGATAGAATCAACAACCATAAAATCAAGCTCAATATTTTCAAGCATTCCCATTAAAGAGTCAACATTTATCTCATTAGTTATCAATATATCAGCAAAAAGATTAAGTCTATTTGCTCTTAATTTAATCTGTGGAATTGACTCTTCACCCGCAAGATAAAGCACATTTTTACCAGCAAGTGAGATAGTATTAGAAATTTGAAGTAAAAAAGTTGACTTTCCAATTCCAGGATCTCCTGATATCAAAATTGCACTACCAAGTACAATACCAGAGCCAAGAACTCTATCAAACTCTTCAATGCCTGTTGAATGCTTAATATTGTCAATCTGCTTTAAATCTCTCAAAGATAGTATTTCACTTTTTGAAAGATTTAAATTCCCCTCATATTCAGATTTGCGTTCAGTATAAGATTCTAAACTTTCCCAACTTGAACACTCTGGACACTTCCCTAGCCATTTTAAAGACTTATAGCCACAATTTAAACACTTATAAATTTCTTTATCTTTACTTCTAGCCATAAAGCATTAATAAATAGACCTTCCTTGATGCTGTAGCAAGCACATTCTTTAATTTATAGCCTAACTTGGGCTCCAAATAATCCAAAAAATCTTTTAAACCTTCATTATTGCCCTTAAGCTTAATCCAAAATTCCTTTAAAATCAAAACACTCTCCCTAAGTTCATTATAATTGGAAAAAGATAAAGCATTAGCATACATTAAAATCAAAAAATCCGATTTTTGTTTATTTAAAAAAATCTATTCTTAGGATTCTTTTTGTAAAAGCAAAGCCTCTATAGTAAACTGTACTAGGATCATCATAATCGACTAATGCCAAAATAATATCGGTTAAACACAAGCTCTCTTATTTGTTTTCTTATACACTTACTTTCAAACTCATAATCAAACCTTTTAAACAATAATGCTCTAAAGAGAAAACATATAAATTAACTTCCTGAAGGAAATTTAAAACCTTATCTTTAGTATTGATTTGTTCACCAGTAAAAAGGACTTGCTAAATAAATCTTCATCAAATACTCCTTTTAACTTATAATAACACGAGAGAGTACCAAGCCGAGCTTTAGCATTAAACTCAAAATATCTGCAATATACTAACCTTGAAAATGCAAAAACTGATTTCAGGTTTTAGATTTTCTACTAACTAAAACTGTAAACTCTCCTTTATTTCTCTTATTTTCTTCAAAATACTTTTTCAACTCCAAGGGATTACCAACCTTATACTCTTCATATACTTTTGTCATCTCACGCCCAACAAGAACATTGGCTCCTAGATCTACTAAAGAAATTTCAGACAACAATTTCAAAATTCTATGACTGGATTCAAGAAGAACAAATGCATCACCTCTATTATAAAGCTCTTCAATCCTTTTAACCCTCTTAATGCCTTTATTTGGCAAAAAACCCTCAAAGAGTATAACCTTATCCTTAAAAGGATTCACACTGGTAACTGTACTGAAAGAACTAGCGCCTGGAATAGGACAAACTTTATGCCCATCTTTAAGTGCTGCACCAACAAGCAATCCACCAGGATCACTAAGACAAGGTGTACCAGCATCACTAACGAAAGCTACACTTTTTCCACTAGATAAGTACTCCAATAGCAAACCAATTCTCTTATTTTCTATTACTGCATTACAAGAAATTAACTTTTTAATAATACCATAACGAGATAAAAGTCTTTTGGTAATTCTTGTATCCTCAGCAAATATAACATCCACTAATTTTAAAGTATCAACTGCACGATATGTAATATCGCCTAAATTACCTATGGGTGTTCCAACGATATACAACACATAATCTCCTTAAAAATTCAAAAACACATTCTATTTTAACTGCATTAAATTTACTTTTATACAAAAAGAATATTTAATGCTCCAATTTTTGTGAAGAAAATTTAAAAGATACCTCCTCATAAATGAACTTCTTTAAACTATTTATAATTTAATAAAAATACTTAGATTTTATATACTCATATGAAAAATATTTGTTTTTATGCTATATTTATTCATATTATTGGTTAATTTAAACAACTGAAAGCTAAAGGGCAGGAAGGTCTTATGTTGAAGCTCATTAAAAAAATATTCATAGTCTATTTTCTATGTATTACCCTTGCTGGACTTGTTATGGTTTTTATTAACAGTAACCTTTCAGAAAAACAAATTGTTCCAAATGGAAAAAGTCGAATTATTAAACATACAATCGACCCTAACTTAATTATACTCACATCTTCAATTGGAGGTTTTCTAGGAGTTTATGCTGGAATATGGATTTTTGATTATGGAAAAGATAATTTTTACTTAAGCTGGGGAAGCTTAATAATATTAATATATAATATAGGGTTGATCCTTTCTGTTTATTCCAAATCAACTAATAAATAACCTCAATTTTAGGAATTATTATGAATAATTCCACTTTTTATCATATACTTATAAACTTCTTCGGGATTTTCTAAGCTTTCAATCAAATTCTCAGCCTTGTCATTTATCTTCTCTACCAATTTTTTAAAAGTAACCTTTATTCCTCTACTTTCCAAAAAGTCCTTTGCTGGCTGAGAAATAACTCCTGCCTGAACATTTTGAAGACCAATATTATATATAATAATAGCAGCTGCCTTGCCTACAACCTTATCATAAATTTCCAAACCTTCTTTATTTTGAATATACTTATTAATAAAATTATCGACCTCTAAAAGGGATTTTAAACCTCTTTCCATATTAGAATAAAGTATTCTATGATCCTTAAACAATCTTAATGTAGGATTCAATCCTGATATCATTTCCAGCCCCTCTCAAACACTTGCTTTCAGAAATTACTTTAAAAATAATTACTATTAATAATATACATAAATTAAAAATACTTCAACATAAAAAAATATGATATATTATTAAATTGGGTGATGTTAATTCCTAAAGATAGTATTCATTCAAAAATTGAAGTAAAAAAGTCAATTTTCATATCATACATCTTTCATGTAGAGAAAAAAGAAGAAATAAATAAGATATTAAAAGAATATAAATTTAAATTCAAAAATGCAACTCATGTTGTTTATGGATTTAGAATTGGCAATTCAATTTCATTTATAAATGGGATGAACGATGATAAAGAGCCACACTTAACGGCAGGAAAACCCACACTAGACACTATATTAAACAACAATTTAATAGACACTCTAATTATTACAGTTCGCTATTTTGGAGGAACTCTACTAGGTAAAGGAGGCCTAGTTAAAGCATATTCTAGGGCAGCACAAGAAGTCATCAACAAATCAAACTTAATAGAAAAAGAAGAAATGGAACTATTAAATCTAAATTTAAACTATAATCAATACAGCTTACTTGTTCGTATAAAAAATAGGATAGGAATTAAAATTACAGACACAAGCTTTCTTGAAAAAATCAATACCACAATAAAATTCAACATAAAAGACAAAGAGAAGATCTTAATATCTTTACAAGAAAATTCCTTACTCTAATTCTGATAGCATAAACTTACTAACATTTCCAACGGAGGTAGAGACATTTTATTGAATTAAATGTCTCTACCTCCGTTGCTTTTACTGCTTTGAATATAATTTACATATATTGTTATCATTTTTGTTATTTACGTTCTACAATAGGATATTATTATTATGTACAACAAAAGAAAATTTTTATGAAAATGATATCCATTATTAATCAAAAAGGCGGAGTTGGTAAAACAACTAGCGCTATAAATATTGCCTATTCAATGACGTTTCTTAATAAGAAGCCTCTCCTAATAGATATTGATTCGCAAGGAAATACTAGCAGCGGAGTAAATATTTCCAAAAAAGAAGGTGGTAATTCAAGTTATGAACTTATTTACAAAAAGCAAAAAATTTCACCCATTAAAAATTTTAACTTAGACATAATTCCTTCAAGTCTTAAGTTAGCACTACTTGAGAAAGAATTAATAAATGAAATTGCAAGAGAGAATTTTCTAAAAAATTCCCTAGAACAATTTACAAAAGATAGATACGACCTTATCATTATTGACTGTCCCCCTACTCTTTAAATACTTATAATAAACGCTCTTGTTACAAGCAAATATCTTCTAATACCAATAGAAACAGAATTTTTTGCCTTTGAAGGAATCACTCAACTATTAGATACAATAGCTACCGTTAAGCAAATAAATAAAATTTTAGAGATTGCTGGTATCTTTATCAATAAATATGATATTAGAAATAAAATAAAAGTAAAGAAAATTATATTGACTACTCAAGAAAAGTATTCAAAGAAAAATTTTTAAATACCAAAATAAGAAACAATATTAATATCTCTAAATCTCAAGAAGCAAAAGTACCAGTATACATATACAATAAAGGAAGCAACGCAGCAAGGGATTTTTTAGAAATTACAAAAGAAATAATGAATAAAATTAAAGGATAAAAATGTCAGACAATCTAGATACCCTAATGACTCTAATAGGTCAAAAGCTAGAAAAAATGAGGACCATAAAACCATTTTGGCACAGCAAGAATTGATTATTATTGAAAATAAAAATTTCAAATATGAAAAATTGGACAAAGAAATAGCTGAGTTTTTACAAATGAAGCAATACGAAATTTTTAACATCTTTAACAATATATATACAGAAATTGGAAGAATCCTAAAAGAAGCGCAAGAAAAGCTACGCGGTAGTAACCAACATGACGGACTTTTCTACAAGTGGTTTACTAGTATGGGATTTAAAAAGGACAAAGTTTACTCATTAATATCAAGATACGAATTACTTGTCGAAAATTCCAATAAGCAATCTATAATAAAAAACTTACCATTATCTCTCTCGTATGAAATTTCCAAAAAATCCTGTCCTATTTATTTAAGAACAGAAGTCCTTAATGGAAAAATAAAATCTTTAAAAGAATTTCAATCACTTTATAAAAAAGATGCAAACTATAAAACAAATCTTAAAATAAAATTTAATAAAATCCAGTTTAGAAAAGAAGAAATTATAAAAATAATAGAGTTACTCCTGCAAGACCTAAATGATACTAAAAATATTAAATTAGACAAGATAAAACATAAACAAGAACTTTTTATTATTTTGAAAGAAGTACAGAAAAAAATTACTTAATGTTCTCAAAGATAGAGATAATTCTTTTTAAATCAGAAGATGTAAAATAGCTTATTTCTATTTTCCCTTTTTCCTTACTCCCCTTAATATTTATTTTAGTTTGTATTCTACTTACTAAAAATTCTTTAACACTGCTTAAAAAAGGATCCCTTAACATTTCCAATTTATTATCAATAGATTTATCAAAATTCTTAACATAATTTTCAGCATCTCTAACGGACAATTTCCTTTTAATTATTAAAATATAAAGAGTATATCTATCCTGATTATCCTTTAATGATAATAAAACCTTGGCATGTCCTAAAGATATTTCTTTTTTATGTAAAGAATTTAAAATTTCCTGCTCAAGTTCTAAAATTCTAACTAAATTAGCGATATGAGTTCTATTTTTACCTATTTTTTCAGATAAAGCTTTTTGGGTCAAAGAATGTTTATTCATAAGATTTTTATAAGCATATGCCTCCTCAACAGGTGTTAAATTTTCCCTTTGAATGTTTTCAATTAAAGACATAAAATCTTGGTTTTTTCTATTTGTCCCTATCTCTATAACAGGAATTTGTCTCATATCGGCTAGTTTAGCGGCCCTAAATCTTCTCTCACCTATTATTAGGTTATACCTTCCATTATTATTAAAAACAACAATGGGCTGCAATATCCCATTCTCTTTTATAGAGACACTTAACTCTTCAAGTTCAGTAAGACCAATAGACTTTCTAGGTTGAGACTTATCTACATCTAAAAGTTCAATATCTACCATTTTAAGAATCTCTTTCATCGTACTTAAAACCTCCTTGTAATAATACAAAACTTTATAAAGTTGCTCTAGGTAAATTTCAATTAGATAATAATATAATAAAAAGAATGTTCCACGTGGAACATTCTTCAAATACAATAGATATTAATTTATCATTTAATAAATTTTGAAACAGACACTAACTTATCCTCATCAAGAGATATCACCTGAATTCCTCTAGCATCTTTACCTTGTTCAGATATTTTACCGACTAATGTCCTTAAAACTTTTGAACTCTTACTTACAAGTAATATTTCATCATCTTGTGAAACTGTAATAGCATCAACAATCCCTCCTGCTTTTTCATCGGATTTCTTATAGCTAGCATACCCAGTAGCACCTCTTTTAAGCGTACTCAATCTAGAGATTTCTAATCTCTTGCCATAACCATTTTCAGAAACAATTAAAAGATGGGATCCTTGTCTTACACCTAAAGCCTTAATAAATATATCACCCTCTTTTACTTTCATACCGAATACACCTTGAGTGCCTCTATTTGTAAGTCTAATATCATTTGAATTAAATATAAAAGAATTTCCTCTCATAGAAATACAAATGATTTTTTCATTCCCAGAAACAATTTCAGCGCTTGTAACAAAATCCTTGTCATCAAGCCTAATAATAATAACTCCTCTTGATTTAATTGCCTTAAAGCCTTCTGTTCCAATACGAGCTATTTTCCCATTCGCAGTTGTTATTAATAAGTAATTGTCCACAGATAATTCATTGCTGTTTTTAATAGTTAATATCTCTTCTGTTTCTCCCAAATTAATAAGTTCACGGATATTTTGCCCTTTTGAAGATCTAGAAGTATCCTTAATCTCATAAGCATTAATTACATAAAGCTTTCCTTCATTTGAAATCATCAATAAAAAGTCATGAGTATTTACACATAAAGAAATATTAACTTGGTCTTCATCCTGCAAATCAAAAGAACCAAGCCCCCTACCACCTATACCTTGAAGTTTATACTCATCCTGTACGATTCTTTTAATAAAACCTCGTTTTGTAAGCATAACAATAACATTTTCCCTCTGCATTAAATCTGACATACTAGTTTTTAAAACCTCCTCATCGTAAATGATTTTTGTTCGGCGTTCATCACCAAATTTTAAACTTAAATTAATAATTTCTTTCCTTATAATATCAACAATTCTAACTGGGTTTAAGAGAATATCTTCATAATCTTTTATTAAACCTAAGATAAGTGTAAACTCTTCTTCAAGTTTTTCTATCTCAAGAGATGTTAATCTATGTAATTTCATATCAAGAATAGAGTTAGCTTGAATTTCTGATAAATGAAATTCGTTAATAATGGTTTCCCTAGCATCCTTTACAACCCTAGAAGACTTTATTATTTTTATCACTTTATCGATATTTTTTAAAGCAACATTTAACCCTTCAAGAATATGAGCTTTTTCTCTTGCTTTCTTTAAGTCAAACTCTACCCGTCTTCTAACAATTTCCTTTCTATATTTAATAAATTCAGATAAAAGTTCTTCTAAACTCAGTTGCTTTGGAATTCCATCAACAAGAGCCAAGTTATTTATGCTAAAGTTTTTCCTCAGGTCAGTATACTCATAAAGCAAGTTCATAACAACATGAGGATCAAAGCCTTTCTTAATCTCAAGTACAATTCTAATCCCCTCACGATCCGACTCATCCCTTATGTCAGAGATACCTTCTAGCCTTTCTTCTTTAGCCAATAATGCAACTTTCATAAGCAGAGAAGATTTATTTACAGCATAAGGTATTTGTGTAATTATAATAGCAGAATGATCTTCTAATTTTTCCTCAATATGATACTTAGCTCGAATAACAATACTGCCTTTACCTGTTATATAAGCCTTAATTAGACTGTCATTATAAATAATTTCAGCAGCTGTCGGAAAATCTGGTCCCTTAACTATCGCAATTAAATCATTAATAGACACATTATCATTATCCAACATATAAACTACAGCATCACAAATCTCTTTCAAATTATGTGGAGCCATATTTGTTGCCATTCCAACAGCAATTCCACTAGAACCGTTTACCAATAAAAATGGAAAAGCAGCTGGCAAAACCTCAGGCTCACTTAAAGAATCATCATAATTGGGTCTAAAATCAACAGTATGTTTATCGATATCCTTAACAAGCTCTTCAGCTATTCTTGCCATCCGAGCCTCAGTATATCTCATAGCAGCAGGGGGATCGCCATCAATAGAACCAAAATTTCCCTGCCCACTTATTATAGGATATCTTAAAGAAAATTCTTGTGCAAGCCTCACAAGTGCCTCATAAATCGACTGATCACCATGAGGATGATACTTCCCAAGAACATCACCAACTATTCTTCCAGCTTTCTTAAATGGCTTATCAGCCCTAAGTCCCATTTCATGCATCGAATAAAGGATTCTCCTGTGCACAGGTTTAAGACCATCCCTAACATCAGGAAGGGCTCTTGAAACAATAACAGACATTGCATAATTTAAATAAGAGGTTTTAACCTCATCTTCTATTTTAATATTTAATATTTGCTCTCTACCTTCTTTAATTGCCATTAACGCTCCAATCACACATCTAGATTTGCCACATCAAGCGCATTTTGCTCAATAAATTCTCTTCTAGGTTCAACATCATCTCCCATAAGAGTAACAAACATTCTCTCAGCCTGCATAGCATCATCTATTTCTATTAATTTCATCTTTCTAGTAGCAGGATTCATAGTAGTTTCCCAAAGTTGAGTAGGGTTCATCTCACCAAGACCCTTATATCTTTGAAGACTAACCTTATCTCTCTTATCACTCTCAATTGACCCCAAAAAAGATTTTTTCTCTAAATCATCATAAAAATAATGTACTCGATTTTCATATTTAACCTTATAAAGAGGTGGCATAGCTATGTATATATGACCATTTTCAATTAAATCTCTCATGTAACGAAAGAAAAAAGTTAAAAGTAACGTTCTAATATGAGATCCATCAACATCAGCATCAGCCATAATAATAATCTTATGATAACGAAGTCTTCCAATATAAAAATTCTTTCCAACACCAGCACCAAGAGATGCAATTATTGGAATAAGCTTATCATTTGTAATAACCTTATCTTCTGTCGTCTTCTCAACATTAAGCATTTTCCCCCACAATGGTAAGATAGCCTGAAAAAACCTATCTCTTCCCATTTTTGCACTCCCCCCAGCAGAATCACCTTCTACAATATAAATCTCTCTCTCAACAGGATTTTTAGAAGCACAATCTGCCAATTTGCCAGGTAATGCCAAGCTTTCAAAAGCACTTTTCTTCCTCTCAGATTCTCTTGCTTTCCTAGCAGCCTCACGAGCACGCGCCGCCCTTATTGCCTTATCAAGAATAGAGTCTATTTCTAAAAGATTATCATCAATAATTTTCAAAAGTCCATCATGTACAATAGTTTCAACAATCTTCTTTACATAAGAATTACCTAATTTTCCCTTGGTTTGACCTTCAAATTGAGGTTCTGGAACCTTAATAGAAATTACTGCTGTTAACCCTTCTTTAAAATCATCTAATGTAAGATTAGGAACATCCTTTTTGCTTATCTTTGAATTTTTAAAAGCTTCACTCATTGCCTTAACAAGACCACTCCTGAAACCAGCAACATGAGTTCCACCCTCTCTAGTATTGATATTGTTCACAAAAGATAAAACATTTTCAGAGTATCCTTCGGTCCACTTCAATCCAACATCAACAACAACTTCATCCAAAAATCCCTCAATAAAATAAGGTTCACTTTGAATATTTCTACTGTTATGTGTTAAATAATTTACAAAAGCTTTAATTCCACCTTCAAAGTAAAATTCTAAAAATTTCTCTTGTCCCAACCGTTTATCTTCGATTGAAATCTGTATTTTATCATTTAAAAATGCAAGTTCTCTGAGTCTCCTTGAAAGAACTTCAAAACCATATTCCAAAGTTTCAAAAATCTCAGAATCGGCTAAAAAAGTAACTTTAGTTCCCCTAGAGGAGCTTTCTCCAACAATTTCAACTTCAGATGTTGGAATACCTCTTGAAAAAGTTTGCCTAAAAACTTTCCCGTCTCTACTAACAAAAACCTCTAAAAAACATGATAAAGCATTAACAACCGAAATTCCAACACCATGAAGCCCACCAGAAACCTTATAAATACCTTTGGTAAATTTTCCTCCAGAATGTAGTTTAGTTAAAACAAGTTCAAGCGCACTAATTCCTTCTTCTTCATGAATGTCTGTAGGAATTCCTCTACCATTATCACTGACTGTTATAGAATTATCTGAATTAATAACAACCTCTATTTTATCACAAAACCCAGCTAAAGCCTCATCAATACTATTGTCAACCACCTCATAAACCAAGTGATGCAAGCCATTAATTGAAACAGATCCAATATACATACCGGGTCTTTTTCTAACAGCTTCAAGTCCCTTTAAAACTTGAATATTACTAGCAACATAACTCATAAACCTTCCATACAATTAATCATAATCTAGATATAATCAAATTTTATATTAAAAATAAGATAATATCTATCAAATAACACAAATTACAAAGCACATTTTAATTTGAATTAAAAACAATAAAATTTCAAAACCTATAAATGTTTCAAGCTATTATTATACTATATACTTATACATACATTACTAAAGTCAACAAGTATGTGTTTATAATCTCCAAAATCAATGAGGATAAGAAATGCAAGAGGGAAAAAACATCTGGAGCTTAATTTTAACAGCAATAAGAAAAGAGGTTCCTGAGGAAGAATTTTATATATGGTTTGAAAACTTGTATTTCATAGATGCTGATAACGAGAATATAAAAATATCTGTCCCAAATTCCTTTCATAAAAATCAAGTAGAAAAAAGATTTTCTAAAAGAATAAAAGAAATTCTTTTAGATCAAGGCTATAGTAAAGCTAATGTCGAATTTATAAACCCACAAAATGACTCTAATGTTAACAGCATAGAATCAAAACCTCCCCCATTAAAAGAGAACTCCATATCACAAGATTCACTTAAAAAAAGAACGGCCTCTCAAACTTATATCAAAAATGCCACAGAAAACGCAAAGAAATATTTTACTAAAGAAGAAATTCATATAAAATATAGAAATCCTTTTCTTAAAAAGAAATATATATTTGAAAATTTCATTACAGGATCAAATAATAAACTTGCATATAATGCAAGTTTATCAATTGCAAAAAATCCTGGTAAGAAATACAATCCATGCCTAATTTATGGTGGAGTTGGTCTTGGTAAAACACATTTGCTTCAAAGTATAGGAAACAAAGCAGAAGAATTACATAAAGAACTTAAAATACTTTACGTAACTGCTGAGAATTTTTTAAATGAATTTGTAGAAAGCATAAAAACAAACGAAACAAAAAAATTCAAGAAGAAATATAGACATTTAGATATGCTATTATTAGACGATATTCATGATTTACAGAAAAAAGAAGGGATACAAGAAGAACTTTTTCATACTTTCAATGCTCTTTATGAAGACAACAAACAAATGGTATTTACATGCGACAGGCAACCCTCAGACCTCATAAATTTTACAGATAGATTAAAAAGCAGATTTACTAGAGGATTAAATGTCGATATATCAAAGCCGAATTTTGAACTAAGAGTAGCAATTATAGAAAAAAAAGCAGAAGAGGATGGAATCAAAGTTCCAAAAAACATTTTAAACTTAGTTGCTAAAAAGGTTACCACAAATATAAGAGATCTTGAAGCTGCTGTAACAAAACTAAAAGCCCACATAGATCTTGAAGATATAGAAATTGACATTAACATAGTAGATAAAATTATTAAAGAGATAATAACTTACCAGAAAGAGTATACCAATATACATAATAAAATAAGCATTGAAACCATAAAAAAAGTCATATTAAGGGAATTAAAACTTACAAATAAGGACATTGAAGGCAATAGCAAAAAACCTGAAATCACAAAAGCAAGACACATTTATGCTTACCTTCTTAGGAATTTTACAGAGCTTTCAACAATTGAAATAGGAAAAATCATCGGAGGAAAAACCCACTCAACAGTACTTTATTCAATAAATAAGATAGATAAAGAAAGAAGTAATGACTTAGAAATTAACAATTTAATCATAGAACTTATGAACAAAATCAACAAAAATTAATAAAATATATAAAATTAAAAATACTTTTGAACAAGTTAAACAAAGAATTAATCAAATACACAGAGAATTAGACAGAGAATTAGACAGATATTATTAATTTTAACATAAGTAATTAGAGGGAATTAGACAATTAGACAGTGCTTTACTATTACCATTACTAATAAATATAAGAAATCAACGTAAAAATCGAACTTATAAAAACCAATGAATGATACTATACTAATTAAGGAGGGTGAAAATTTGAACGAAAAATTTATACTATGCGACACAGAGCAAATCTCAAGTGAGATTGACAAAGCCAAAAGTATAATCTTAAACAGGAACATAAACGACATTTGGAGTGCAATTCTACTCGAAATAAAGAATTCCAATCTTACAATAAAATCAACAGACAGAAACATATTCTTTGAAAGCACAATACCAATCGTATCGACGGAGAATTTTAAGGTATTGATCAATGCTTCCAACTTTTCAGATGCGGTAAAAGCATTGAATTTATATAATGAATTAAAAATAAACTTTAATGAACATGAAAATAAACTATGTATAATTGGAGAGACAGAGAACAAAGATAACATTAAGACAAATGATCAACTTAACGAGCCAACTTTCTCCGTTGAAGAGATTGAAAACTATAATTGCGAAATCAATGGCGAAACTTACAACTTTACAGTTGAATTGAGTCAAAGAGAATTTAAAAAAATTATAAACAAGGTTTCATTCTCAGCATCTACTGATGAATCTAAGAATGTCTTAAATGGTATTTATTTTACAAAAGATAAAAACTCTACATTAATGTTCGTTTCTACTAATGGACATAGAATGTCCATGTATAAAACTGAATTAATATTTGAAGAAGATATTAGTTTTATTGTACCTGTTAAAATGCTTAATCTTTTAAAGCAGATGGTGACAGGGGAAGGAATGGTAAAAATTAAGACTTCTGATGAGAAATTTTATGTTGAATTTAATAATTACAAAATATCTTGCAGCCTTATAAGCGGAAATTATCCCGACTATGAAAGCATTATACCAACAGAGCAAAAAAATAAATCCTCAGTTGAGGTTAGTATTTTAAAAGATAGGCTTTCAAGAGTGAGTTCTTATACAGACAGAAGGTCTAAGAAAGTTATTTTGAGTTTTTCAGCTGAACAACTAAGACTTATGGCAGAAGATCCTATTACAGGAAGAAAGGGAGAGTTTTTCGTAATGGATCCTCATTATGATTATGATGGGGATGAAGAGGTTATAGCTATTAATAGTGTTTATCTTACTGAAGCAATTAGTGTATTTGATACTTCAAAGCTAGAGATAAAATTCAGTCAAGGAAATGTATTAAGGCTGAGTGAACTAGGTAATACGGACTTCATGCATTTAATAATGCCTATGATTCTAAATTGATACTCTTTTTTACCGGTAAGATGATAAGAAAAATTGAGCTTTTTAATTTTAAAAATATAGAAAATCAGGTTATTAATTTCAATTTTAATAATGTTTATTTCTATGGAGAGAATGGTTCAGGTAAGACGAACATACTTGATGCTATCTATTGTCTTGCTTTTGCATCTTCGTTTTTAGTGAGTACTGACAGAGAACTTGTTAAGTACGGGGAGACTGAATTTTATTTGAAGTGTTTTTATAAAACTGCAGAAAGGAATGGGGAAATTAATTTATCATTTAGAAATGGAAAGAAAGAAATAAGGGTGAATAATGGTATTATAAAAGACAGAAAAGAATTAATATTTAATATTCCGGCAATTATTTTTTCAAATTATGATATTGATTTTATTGTTGGAGCTCCTGCTAAGAAGAGATGGTTTTTTGATCAGGCAATAAGTCTTGTTTCTTTGAGCTACTTAGATATTCTTAGGAGGTATCGAAAAATTTTGAAACAGCGAAATTTGATTTTAAGGCAAGGGGATAGAAACTTACTTAAAGTTTATAATGAAACTTTTGTTGATTGTGCACTTGAGATAACAAAAATGAGAGAAAATTTTATTAAGCACTTTTATGAGTTTTTTAAGTACTATTATTCCTTTATTTTTGATATTTCTTCTAGTTTAGAGATTAAATATGTGCCTTCTGTTAAATGTGATAATAGGGATGAACTTTTAAAAAACTTACTTTTAAGAGAGAGAGATGAGCTTTTTGAGAAGAGTACTTTAATGGGGCCTCACAGAGATTTATATGAGGTGTTAAATGGTGATAGAGTTTTTACAAATCATTCCTCAACAGGTCAAAACAGAACACTTTCTTTGATTTATAGACTTGTCCAGGTTCTTATTTTTAATAAAAGATTTGGTATAGCTCCTATTTTGCTTTTCGATGATGTGTTTCTTGAGTTAGATAGTATAAGAAGAAGAAGAGTTTTCGAGATTTTGCCAAAAAGTTCTCAGTGCTTTTTCACATTTTTAGATGATGCCTATGATATTAAACGAGACAGTAGTTTTGTGGTATACAGGGTTAAGGATGGAAGATTTGAACTTTAAAAAAGCTAGCGATGTACTTAAAGAATATTTAAATTCAGAAATAGTTACTAAGAAAAACTTGAATATCAATTTTGTGATCTCTCAAAATTGGCAAATTATATTTAAAGAGCTTTCAGATAGTGTAGAATTGTTGGATGTAAAAGACAATAAGATATTATTTATTGGCGTTAAGAATTCAAGTGTTTTGTATAGTATTGCTCTAAAGAAGTCAAAAATAAAAAAGACAATAAAGGATTCTACAGGCATTGAGATAGTAGATATAAAGATTTTAATAAAATGAGTTTATTGACAATTGTAATTGTATAATATAATATTGTAGTGTTTAATTTGTTTAGCACTAAAGAATGTTTTTAATTGGAGGGCTTTTTTTGAAGAGAACTTATCAGCCGAGTCGGGTTAAGAGAAACAGAAAGTTTGGATTTAGATCTAGAATGAAGACTAAAAATGGAAGACTTATCCTTGCAAGGCGAAGGGTAAAGGGAAGATCGAAGTTAACTGTTTCTGATGAAAAGAAGAAGTATTAGTATAAAATCAAAGTTAGAAATTCAAGAGCTTTTTAAAAAAGGTAAATTGATTAGAATGGATGGTTGTAATGTATTTTATGAGTTTACAAGTTTAGCAGTTTCTAGAATTCTTGTTACATTTCCCAGAATTTTCAAAGGTGCTGTTAAGAGAAATCGTGTTCGACGAATTTTTAAGGAATGTTTTAGGAGACAGTTTGATTTATTCAAAGATAGTAGTCTTGATTTTGCTTTCGTAGTTTCTCCCAAAAAGTCAAATATTAATTATTGTGAAGTGGAAACGCTAATAAATAATTTAGCTTTGGATATCATGAAGAGGAAAGTGTGAGTCATAATAAAAGAATTTTAAGAGCCATTTATTTTTCTTTATTTTTTATTGGCGTTTTTATGCTTATTAACGATGTCTTTTTTCCTCAAAAATCTCCTTCTGCGATAGATAGGGAAATTGGTTTTAACTTAGACAGAAATTTTGATATTGATAACTCTTCAAATGGTGAAGAGGATAATGTTTCAAGTTTAAGTGTTAATTCTGAAGATATTAGTATTGAAACAGGAGTGTATTATGTTACTTTTTCAACATTTAGAGGAAATTTAATTTCTTTAAGGCTTAAGGAGCATTTAAATTTAGAAAAAAAACCAACTGAAATGATTAATTCTAGTGTTGAGAGGGAAAGTTTTTTCTATATTAGTTTTGATAGTTTAGCAAAAAATTTGTTTTCATACTATAGGTTAGATGACTATACACATGATTTTAAGGCCAATTTTGAATACAACGGCAAAAATTATGAATACATAAAGAGATATAAATTTTCAAACAAAAATGAATATTTAATAAAGCTTGAGATTTTGTTAAATAGTCTTGACGCTGATAATAGTTTTGAAATTGATTCTTATCAATTTGTATTAAGTTCTAACATTGAAAAATTAAGTGAGAGGGGTAAGCTTCAGTATAATAGTTATTTATCCCAGGCTATTTATTATGATACTAAGCTTAGGTATGGCAAGGATGGTTTAAATGTTATTAATCCTAAGTGGGTCGGTTCTAGTACTAAATATTTCGAAATTTTAGCTTCAAAAGAAGATATGAATATTGAATTTAAACAGGAAAATGGAATTCTTAAGGCTTTTATTTTAAATAAAGTAGATAACAAAAATATTAGTGATAAATTTTATATTTATGCAGGTCCTCGTGATAATAAGTATTTAGATATTTTTGATAGAAAATATGAAAATAGTTTTGGTTTGGCTAATCTTGAATTTGGAATGTCTGTGGAAAAGAGTCTATTATACTTTATTCAAGTTCCTATGCAAGAGATAATGCAAATTTTTTATAATGTTATTCCTAATTGGGGACTTTCAATAATGTTTTTGACAATTATTGTAAGAATACTTATATTTCCTTTGACTTTTAAGGGTTTTAGAGCTACAGCGGAGCTTTCTAAATTACAGCCCAAAATGAAAGAGATACAAGCTAAATTTAAAGATGATCCTAAAAGATTAAACGAAGAGATGGGTAAACTTTACAGAGAAGAAGGTGTTAATCCTCTTGGTGGATGTTTTCCTATTCTTTTACAACTTCCTGTATTTTTTGCTCTTTATGGTCTTGTAAATAATTTCTTTTTGCTAAGGGGCGCTAGTTTTATTCCAGGTTGGATTGATGATTTGTCAATTGGTGATAGTGTGTATTATTTTGGGTATAAATTTTTTGTCTGGACTGATATTAGAATTTTGCCTTTTATTATGATGCTTACTCAGTTATTTTCTACAATTATTAGTTCCAATGTTGACCTTAGAAATCTTGGCACGCAACAGAAATTTTTATATTTTGGTATGCCGATTATGTTTTTTTTCATACTTTATGATATGCCGTCAGGACTTCTAATCTATTGGGTTACAACAAATATTTTTACTATTTTGCAACAATACTATATAAAGAAGCATGTGTCTTAAAGGAGGAACAAATGAGTTATGAGTTTTATGGAAAAACGGAGCAAGAAGCAATTAAGAAAGCGATGAGAGATCTTGATTTAAGAGAAGGCGAATTTGATGTAGAGATTTTAGATAAGGAAAAAGTTGGATTTTTATTTAAGAAAGAGATGATTAAGATAAAAGTATCTCCTCATGTAAAAGAAGGGGAAGTCAAATCTGAAAGTAAGTTTAGTGAAGACATTTATAGTAAGGTGTTGGAGTTTGTTAGAGAAATGATAGCTAAGATGGGTTATTGTGTTGATTTAAAGATTGAACCTAGTGAAAGTGAATATATTAAAATCTCTATTGAGACAGACAGTCCAAATATATTAATTGGAAGAGAAGGAAGAAACTTGGATGCTCTCCAGCTTTTGGCAAATACCTATGCCTCTAAGCTTATCGGAGACAATGGTGCTTTTAATAGGGTAATATTAGACATTGAGGATTATAGAGAAAGATTTAAATCAAGATTTATTAATTTAGCAATAAGCTCTTTGCATAAGGTTAAGAGGAATAGGCGTTCTATTCTTCTGCCATCGATGAATCCTTTTGAGAGAAGAATTATTCATACTACTTTAAATCGTTATAATGATATTAAGACAGAAAGTGAGGGAGATGGAAATTTAAAGAGAATAAGGATTTCTTATATTAGAGGCAGTAAATATAATAGTAATTTTTGTAGTTATCCAAAAAAGGATGTTGGCTTTAGAAAGTAAAGTTTTTATAAAATTTTGATTAAAGTGAGTTGACTTTAATTTTATGTTTGGATATAAAGATGTATGCTATAAGTGGGAGAGTGCATGAGGGTATTTTTAACAGGTATTGCAGGATTTATTGGATTTCATGTCGCCAAAAAGCTTGCTGATAATGGGCATGAGGTTTTAGGCGTAGACATCTTAAATGATTATTACGAACCCAACTTGAAGTATGAAAGATTAGAAGTCTTAGGATTTGATTGTGAAGGTGTAGATAGTAGAAAAATTATTAAAAGCAAGAAGTATGATAACTTAAGTTTTGTTTATCTTGATATTTTAGATAAAGGACAGATTTTGAGTCTTTTTTTTAAATATAAGTTTACACATGTTTGTCATTTGGCAGCTCAAGCCGGCATTAGAGATAGCATTGAGCATCCCGATAGTTATATTACAGTTAATATTGTTGGTTTTTTTAATGTTTTGGATGCATGCAGGGTATATAAAGATAATATTAAGCATTTTGTTTATGCTTCAACGTCTTCAGTATATGGAATAAATGAAAAAATGCCCTCAGATGAGGATAACAATACGGATCATCCTTTAAATCTATATGCGGCTAGCAAAAAGTCTAATGAGGTTATAGCACATGCTTACAGCTCATCTTTTAATATTCCAACTACGGGATTAAGGTTTTTTACGGTTTATGGACCTTATGGAAGACCCGATATGGCATTATGTTTATTTGCAGATGGGATTACAAATCAAACTCCTATTAATGTTTTTAATGATGGAAATCTGGCTAGAGATTTTACATATGTGGATGATGTTGCAGATGGGGTTTATAATGTACTTAAAAACCCGTCTGAGAGCGATGGTAATTTTGATGTCAAAAATCCCAGTTCTTCAAGTTCCCTTGCTCCATATAGGATATACAACATAGGTACGGGACAAGCCATTAGGCTTATGGATTTTATTAGAGAACTTGAGATAAACCTTGGCAATAAAGCTTTGAAGAAATTTTTACCTATGCAAAAGGCAGATGTTGTGGAGAGTTGTTGTGATATTTCAAAACTTAAAAAAGATTTTGCTTATGAGGCTTTAACTTCTATTAAAGAGGGAATAAAAAAATTTGCAAATTGGTATAAATCTAGAATAGTCTAGTTATATGTTTTGTGTTATTTATATATACATGAAATAATAATACTGTATAATTTTTGGGATTTTGTTTTTAAGGTAAGGTTAATTTTAGACTTTAAGGTGTATAATAAGATATATGTTAAAGGAATAAGAAAGGAGGGATTTTAGGTGGGTGTATTAGATAAAATTAAGCCTGGTGTAGTTTATGGTAAAGACTTGCATACTTTATATGAAATATGTAAGAGTGAAGGATTTGCGATTCCTGCAATCAATTGCATAGGTACAAATTCAATTAATGCTGTTTTAGAAGCCGCTAAGGAAGTAAATTCTCCTATCATGATACAGTTTTCAAATAGTGGTTCTGCTTTTGTTTGTGGTAAAGGGCTGAAGGTTGATAAACCTCAGGGAACTTCTGTACTTGGGGCTGTATCTGGTGCTATGCATGTTCACTTGATGGCTGAGTATTACGGTGTTCCTGTTGTTTTGCACACAGATCATTGTGCAAAAAAATTAATTCCTTGGGTTGAGGGACTCTTGGAGTACGGTGAGAAATACTATAAGGATCATAGAAAACCTCTGTTCTCTTCACATATGTTGGATTTATCTGAAGAGACAATTGAAGAAAATATTAAGATATCAAAAAAATTTTTAGAGCAAATGGCCAATATGGAAATGTTTTTAGAGATTGAGCTTGGAATTACTGGTGGTGAGGAAGACGGTGTTGATAATTCGGATAAGGCACAACATGAGCTATTTTCAACTCCTGAAGATATTTACTATGGATATTCTGAGCTTATGAAAGTTAGTCCTAATTTTCAAATTGCTGCAGCTTTTGGGAATGTTCATGGGGTTTATAAGCCTGGAAATGTTCAACTTACACCTAAGGTATTAAGAGATGGTCAGACTTATGTTATAGCAAAGACGAGTTCAAATCATCCAAAGCCTGTTTCATATGTATTCCATGGAGGTTCTGGGTCTACGATAGAAGAGATTCACGAAGCACTTTCTTATGGAGTTGTTAAGATGAATATTGATACAGATACTCAGTGGGCTGCTTGGGAAGGTGTATTGAATTATTATAAGAAGAATGAAAATAGATTACAGGGACAATTGGGAGATGGTAAGGATTTGGATATCCCGAATAAAAAGTATTATGATCCAAGAGTATGGCTTAGGGAATCTGAGATTGCCATGAAAGAGCGTGTAAAACTTGCTTGTCAAAACCTTAATAATATTAATAGAAATTGAAATAAGTGCAATTTTAATTTTAGTCGTCTTATAGGCGACTTTTTTTGTTTATGTGCAATAAATACACATAAATGGACTTTTTATTATACGTAATGTGCAATCTATTCTTATGTTGTTGTATTTTTTGTCATTTTTGCTTTAATATATAAATTAGATATTTGGTATGGTTTTTGCATAAGTTTATGTACAAGTTAGTAAAAGAGGAGGTTTATATGTGGTTAACCAATTATAAAAAAAGTTTTCTTGATTTTTTGAATGATGACTTTGACTTCATGAGTCCTAAGGGAATTCAAGATGTCCCAGTTAACATTAAGGATGAAGGTGATTCATTCACTCTTGAGGCTTATTTGCCAGGAATAAAAAAGGAAGATGTATCAATTTCTCTTAAAAATGATTACTTGACAATAAGTTATGAGAGCAAGGATGGAACGGAAGAGCAAACAGATAAATACTTAAGAGTTGAGAGAAGGGATATCTCCTTTTCAAGAAGTTTTAGGTTGTCTGGAAATATTGATCAGAATAAAATCAGATCAGAACTAAAAGATGGGGTGTTGACTATTAATCTTGCTAAAAAAGGAGAAGTTGTTGAGAAGGCTCAAGAGAAAAAGATTGCAATTGAATAGATTTTAAAAAGTCTAAGTAAGGATGCCAATGGCATCCTTACTTTTATTGATCTTTAATCATTAAATTTAATTCTCTTAGTTGTTTATTTAAAATCTTAGAGGGAGAATTATCAAGAGGACTAGCTGCAAATGAGTTTTTTGGAAAAAGTATTACATCTTTTATTGAACTTGAATTTGTCATTAACATTAGGAGTCGATCAATTCCAATTGCAATTCCACCATGAATAGGGGCTCCATATTCTAATGCTTTTAAAAAGAATCCAAATCTCTCTTCTGCTATTGTATCTTTAAATCCTACTACATTAAAAATTCTTTGTTGAAGTTCTCTTGTGTGCACCCTGATTGATCCTGAACCAAGTTCCATTCCATTTAATACAAGATCATAAACTTCACCTAAAACTTTACTTGGATTATTTTCTAGAGTATTAATATATTTTTGTTGAGGAAGTGAAAAAATATGATGAGTTGCTTTATAGCTTTTGGCTTCCTCATCGTACTCAAACATAGGAAAATCATCAACCCATAAAAACTCAAATACATTCTTGTTTATTAGATTGAGTTCAGTTGCAATCTTAATTCTAACTTGTCCCATGGCTTTGCAAGTAGTTTCCCATGAGCCAGCTATAAAGAATATTATATCGTTATTTTCTAGTGAATAAGTTTCAATTAGAGTTTGTTTTATTTCAGTTAAGAATTTGGCAATTCCTCCTGTAAATTCGTTATTCTCTATTTTTGAAAAATAAAAACCACAGGCCTTGTAAAGTCTAGCATGCTCTTCTAAACCGTTAATCTTGCCTCTTGAAAAATTATGAGCTTCATTTTTTATTATTAGTGCTTTTATGGCGCCCTTGCTCTTTAGTACCTCTCTGAATACATTAAATGAAGATCGCTTAAAATGTTGACTCATATCTTGTATTAATAATTCATACCGAGTGTCTGGTTTATCGCTTCCATATGTATTCATTGCATGCTTATAAGAAATTCTTTTGAATTTTTTGGGAAGCTTAATATTTAGTGTAGTATGAAAAATACTACACATTAGGATTTCCATTAATTTAAAGATATTTTGCTTCTTTATAAAACTCATCTCAAGGTCAAGTTGTGTGAATTCCGGTTGTCGATCACCTCTTGAGTCTTCATCTCTGTAGCATCTAGCTATTTGGAAATATTTATCTAGGCCTGCTATCATTGTCAGTTGTTTATAAATTTGTGGTGATTGTGGGAGTGCATAAAATTGACCTTTATGTATTCTTGATGGAACTAGAAAATCCCTTGCACCTTCTGGCGTTGATTTTACAAATGTTGGAGTTTCTAATTCTAGGAAATCTTTCTTTACTAAGAAGTTCCTAATTATATGTATTACCTTGCTTCGTAGCACTATTTTTTGTTTTTGTTCTTCACGCCTTAAATCTAGATATCTATACTCAAGCTTGGTATTGTCGCTTGCATTATTATTGTCTTCAATCATGAAGGGCAGTTCATTACATTTTGAAATTATTTCTATATTTTCTGCCAATATTTCAAAGGCTCCTGTACTCATTTCTTTATTTAAAAGTTCCAAAGGTCTTAGCTTTAATTTTCCTTGAACCTTAATGCAGTACTCCATTTTTATTTGCGATACTATCTTTATAAGGTTTTCATCATTTACAAGTACTTGTGCCTCATCATATCTGTCTCTAATGTTAATAAAAGTAACTTTTCCATGATGCCTGATTTTTTTGACCCAAGAATTTATTTCTACTCTTTGATCTACAAGTTTATCGTTTAATTGATTACATCTAATAATCTTGAACATAATTTACCCTACTATTATATTATAAATTTCTTTATCAGTTTTAGCCTTAAGCATCGCCTGTTTATTTAAGTCAACTTTTCCCACAATAGATGCTAAAATGCGCGGATACTTAACATAATCTTTTTCTGGATATAATATTAATATAAATATATGACTTAAATTTTTGTCAAGAGCATTAAAATCTACTCCATTATGACTTACTCCAATAGCAATATGCATTTTTGTGATTAAGTTAGTCTTCAAATGAGGGATTGCAAATCCCTCCTTTAGTGCTGTAGTTATGAGTTTTTCCCTTGCCATTAAATCTTGTAGTATTATTTCTTTGTCAATTTCAATTTTAATTACACTCAATAGTTCTCTTAAAACTTCGATCTTATTTGTTGATTTTAATTCTAAGATAATGTTTTCCGGGTTTATTCTTTTATTTAAATTAATGTTGCTGAGTATTTTGTCATAATTGATTGAGTAGGCTAACTTTTTTGCGTTCAAAGAGACATTTTTAACTTCTTCAGTTATTCTCTCTAAATGTAGAATGGTTTCTCTAAATAAATCTTGCATGATTATTAGATGCCTATTTGGGCATTCAAATGTAATTGTGCTTCCTTCTCTCTTTATTGATAAAGAAACATCATTTCGTCTTGCATTGATGTATTGTGAAAAGTCATTTTTTACTTGTTGAGTAAAAAATCCGTCTTTCCGGAGTTCATTTTTCAAATCCCATACAAGTATTTTTGCTAGGTTATCATATTTAAATGATACTGTGATTTGAGTATTTTGTTCTGTTGCAAGTTCTTTCCTTAAACCATTTTTATTGATTTTAAATAAGAAGTTTATTATTGGAGTTGTAATTATTGTTGGTAAGAAGACCATTATTATTATTATCCCAAATATTTTTTGACTGATAAATTCGGAAGAAAGTGCTACGTTTGCAATAATTAATGATATTTCACCTCTTGGAACCATTCCAAAAGCTATTCTTAGTGCACCTAGCGAGTTAAATCCTAAGAAGCATGATGGAATAAAGCAAAATATAACTTTTGTTGCGATTGCTATGAAACTAAGCAGAGCACCTAATATTAAGACTTCTTTTGATAATATTTCATTAATGTCAGCCATAAGACCTATTGATGTAAAAAATACTGGGATAAAAAACCTTTCAAATATTGTTAATTTATCTTGAATTACATATACAATGTCTGTTTTTGACATAGCAAGGCCAAATACATAAGCACCAATTACAAATGACATTCCTAGATTTTGGAAAAAGCTTGAAACAATAAGGGTTAAAGCAATGGTTATTACAGTTGCTAGAGTGACACTATTGAGCTTTTTGAGTAACTTTGAGATTGGTTCTGACAATAAGATTAATATGAATGTTAGACAAAGCCAAATTAGTATGTTCTGAACTGTAGCTGTAATTGAGCTTGCAATGTTGAGATCTGCTATTGACCTTGATATTGTTATTACACTCGTTAACATCATCATTGAGAGGACATCATCAATTATTGAAGTAGATATTATTGTGACTCCTTCTGAAGTACTCATTTTTTTCTTAGCTGAGAGTATGCTTGCAGCAATTCCTGCAGAAGTAGGTGTTCCAATTATTCCTATGAAAAGAGATGTGGGGCTAATTAGTTGTACGTCAAACAGAATAGTAGATATTAGTGCAAAGCTTGCAAAAGTGCCAATTACCTCCGTTATCCCTATTAGTCCTCCGCGTGGCAAGAATTTGAGAAATAATTTTAGATCAGTTTCAAGACCCGCTATAAATAGTAAAATGATTGAAGCTATTGTTGATATTGAAAATATTTCTTCATTTATTAGGTAATTATCTCCAACACTAGTAATTCCTAGTGGAAATAATAAAGGAATTTTAATCTTTCCAAGAAATGTTGGACTTAAGATAATTCCCGTTGTTATTTGTCCTATTACTTTTGGGATTCCTAATTTTCCAAATATGTTACCGAGAAAACTAGCTGAGATTACAATAATCGCTAAACACATTATAAAAGAGGACATTTTAGCTTCAACGTTGTGACTCACATCTTTTACATGGTCTATTATTCCAAAAGAAAGCATAGGATTAATTATGAATAATATTGTGTGCAAAATTATTTTGTTCATTATTTAATCTCTTCTTTAAAGTTTGATTTCAAGAGTTTTGACAGTTTGTCGATTATTTCATTTTCTTCTTTTCCATTTGCGATGATTGTTATTTTTTCTCTATATATCACTCCAAGTATGATGATTTCAACTGTAGATTTAGCGTCAGCTTCTCTGCCGTCTTCTGTGACTAATTTTATATTGCAGAAAGGATACTTGCTTGCAAGTTCTGAAATCATGGTAGATGGTCTTGAATGAATACCTGCTTTGTTGGTTATCTCAATTGCTATTGTTTGCATTCATGTTACTTATTATTTTCTTTTTTGCCTTTCTCTTTGTTTGCTGTATTTTGAAGCCTTTCTACTAAGCTTTCTACTAAAGAATGTAATTCTTTGCCTTTTTCTTTAATATGTATTATTTTACCCCAGTTAAAGTGAAGGTGACCATCTATATCGAAAGTATCATTTTCTTTTTTGATTGTAATTTTTAAACTTTCCGAGTTTTGTTTTATGTGTGTCCCAATTTTTTGTAATTTTTTTAAGATAAAATCTTCTGTAGTGCTACTTAAATGATAATTAATAGCTTGTATTTTAGGTACCATAACCTTCCCCCTCAAGTTTTAATTCATTTCTATATTTGTTTACAGTTCTTCTTGCGATAGAGATTCCCTTAGATTTCAGTATAGCAGAAATTTGATTATCCGGCATCTTTTCATTTTTGTCTAATAATCCTTTTATTACTAATTTAATACTTAATTTTGAAAATTCATTTGTTTTTGAACCGCCAGTTGAATTAAATAGTTTTCTAACTGGGATTATGCCTCCATCGAATTTTAAGTACTTATTTTTGATTGTTCTTGATATTGTTGATTGGGATAGGTTGATTCTTTCAGCTATATCAGCCAATTTCATTGGTCTTAAACTTTTAAAGCCTCTTCGTAAGAATTCCTTTTGCAATGTATATATGGCTATTCCTATTTTAGCTAGTACCTCGTCTCTGTATCTTAAAGATTCAATTAACCATCTTGCTTGTTTATATGTTTTCAAATCTTTGACTTCTTGTTTTTTTAATTCTTTTTTAAAAATATTTATTTCTTTAATTGTTATCTTCAATTTATTGTCTTTATTTACGACAATGATGTCCGGTTCGATATAGTGATTTGTATCTTCTATGTCTTTAAAATCAACTGTGGGATTGGGATTAAGCTTAAACCTAATGGTTTCAAGAGCTTGATTGAAGTCTTGAGTTCTGATTTTAAGTTCTTCTTTTAGCTTTTCTGGAGTATTTTCAAGTAGGTCTACTCTTTCAAGAATTTTAATTACATTGTTGTCTAATTGATGATATTTTGCTTGCAGAATTAATGATTCTATTATATTGGATACGCAAATTCCTATTGGATCAAATTTTTGAATTAGTTTAATCATTTTAGTTACTTGAGGCCAATCTTCTTTTTTGAAAAAATCATAAGGATTGATTATATGAAATCCTTTATTGTTTAGATTGTTTATTATGATTTCACCTATTTTAAGCTCATTTTCATTCAATCTTTGGATTCTTAGTTGCAATAAAAGATGCTCTTTAAGAGAAGGTTTAAGAGATGCTTTCTCTAGTACAATCTCGTATTGAGTTTTGTTTTTATCTTCTTCTTTATAAAAGAATTTTCTAAATTTATGAGTTTTTAGTGTTTCAAAAAATATTTTATTTGAGTCTACTTGAAGATATTCATTATTTTCAACTTCGTCTAATATGATGTTTATCAATTCTTTTTTGTCCAGACTCAACATTTTTATTGTATTTATTTGAGTCATATGTAGTTTCTGTTTTAGTTTTAAAGTTTGTTTAATCATCCCTACATAATAATATATAGTATTCCACTAGATATTATTAGCATTGCTGGATTGATTTTTTTATAAATTAATAGAATAAATAAATTGAGGCCTGCAAGTGCAAAGCTTTTTAAAAGTTCTACATTACTAGTGCTTATTTTTAGGAATATGCTTTCAAGTAAGGTAATTATAGTAATTATCCACAATGCTATAATTACGGGTCTTAAACTTCCAAGATAGTACTTTAAGAAGTTTATTTTGTGTATCGCTAGTGTTATAAGAGTGATAATTAATGTTGGTGCAGTTATGAGGGCTATTGTAGCAGTTACTGCGCCAGTAACGCCAGCGACTTTTGTGCCAACATATGTTGCTATATTGGTAGCAATGGGACCGGGGGTAATTCTAGATATTGTAATAATATGAATAAATTCTTCCTTTGTTATCCACTGTTTATTAGCGATTATTTCTTTATTGATTATTGTTGTAATTCCGTTTCCCCCGCCAAAATTGAGAATGCCTATTTTAAAGAATGTAATGAATAAATTTATCAGAATCAAATTTGTACCTTTTTTTTAAAAAATTTTGTTTTTACTGTATATTTTGTAAAATATACTAGTAAAAATATTAACAGGATATACGCTAAATCGGTATGGAACTTATATAGTACATATGTCACTGATAAACATATTAGCCAGTTTGCTATTGAATTTTTGAGCATTTTTTTTGAAAATTCAAGTACAATCATTGATAACATCATCGTTGATGATATTTTTGCACCTTCTAAGAATTTTTTAAAGTAAATATTTCTTGAGTCTAAGTTTATGTAGAGTGCTATTATTGTGATTACAATTAGGGAGGGTAGAATTCCAGCAATAGTTAATAGAATTGCACCTTTAAATCCTTTAAGTTTTTTGCCAATTAAGAATGCAAAGTTGATTGCCGTTACACCAGGAATTACATTTGATGTAGCAAGTATTTCATTGAAGTTTGCTTCAGATATTAACTTTCTTTGAGTGACGATTATTTTTTTAAGTTCAGATATTATTAATAATCCTCCACCAATTGTGAATGTTGTTATTTTTAATACAAGTAAGAATAATTTTAATAGTTCATATGGTTCTTCTTTTGTTTTATTCATGTATTCCTTGTCTGACATATTACAGAATATGAATGTTAAACTTTATTGTATCATAGTAGGGGATGAAATGTTTTATTATGGTTAAGTATTTTATGCAACTAAGATATTGTACTACATTTAGCTATTTTAAAGCTTTAAGAAAAATAGATGGCTTAGATGAAATTACAATAAGTATTGTAATTTATTGCATAAATTTTGCTTTAATTATAGATTTTATTTTTATGTTATTTATTATGCTATAATTTAGTAATTTATGAGTGAAAAACCAAGTACATCAAATGTATTTAAAGAGATATCTGTATTTCAGAATTATTTTAATAAAATCCTTGAAACGACAATAAGTTATGGGTTAAAAATTCTTATTGCGTTGGCAATATGGTATATTTTAAGGTTTTTCATTAAGAAGTTAAGTAAGATCACTTTGGAAAAATCAAAGTTGGAGACAAAATTAGATTCTACTATTTTTAATTTTTTTAAGTCATTATTTCGAGTGATGGCAGATATGATTTTAATTTTAATGATTTTACCTTATCTTGGTGTTCCTATAACGTCTATTGTTGCTGTATTTGGATCTTTAGGTCTTGCAATTGGACTAGCTGCGCAAGGGATTTTATCTAATTTTGTTAGTGGATTTATTGTGCTAAACTCTAATTTTTTTAAAAGCGGCGATTACATTAAATGTGATGATATTGAGGGTCAAGTAGAGGATGTTCAGATATTTTTTACTACACTTAAGACTGTAGATGGTAAGCTTGTTAAGGTTCCAAATGGTAAGTTGACAAGCACTGCAGTTACTAATTTTTCTGCAAGTTCTAAGAGAAGAATCTCCTTTAACTTTCAAGTACCTTATGATACAGACATTAATTTGCTTAAAATCAGGTTAGAAAACTTGGTATTCTCCGTTAATAAGGAATACGGTGTTGATAATCCTAGTATTGTTGTCGAAGCATATACTCCTTATTATATAATCATGCAAGTAAGGTGTTTTGTAAATACTGAGTTTTTTTGGGATTTCCGGTATTACATAGCAGAAAATATTAAAGTTGTTTTAGTTGATATGGGGATAAAATTCCCTATTCATATTGTGGATTTTAACAAATTGTGTTAATGGCTTTGATTCTTAATGATTTCAGAATAATACGCTTCAATTTTTTCTATGAAGAATGAGCTTGAAAAAGTAATAGAGGTTTCTTGCGTGTATCTTTTAAAAGTTTGTAATTCTTTCTCATTTCCTATTATTTTTTGGATGTACTTGTATATATCCTCATAATTGTCTATTAAGAATCCATTTTTTCCTTGAACGATTACATCTTTATATATCGGATCGTTAATGAGTACTGCGGGGATTCCAGCAGTTAAAGCTTCAATTACTGTCATTGGATATACCTCGCTCCTTGATATACTGGCAAAGACATCAGAGATTCTGTAATAGTAATACATTTCTTCCCATGGAACTGCTCCAATGAGTATTATTTGTTTTCCAAGACCATATTGTTTGATGAAGCGCCTTACTCTTTTTTCTTCTCTCCCTTTTCCTATAAGAAGTAGTTTATAACTTTTGTTCTCAATCAAAAAAGGTGTTAAATGCTCTATTAGTAAGTGTATATTTTTTTCTTTATTGATTCTTCCAACAAATATTATGATTTTATCGTCTTTATTTATACTATGCTTACTTAAGATTTCTTCTCGCTTTTCTCTACTTAGATGTTTTATGAAAAGTTCTCTATCAACTCCATTTGGAATTATCTTGTAGTCAGAGCTTTTTACAAGTTGAAAATATTTATCCTGTGCCTTAATTGATGGATAGATAAAATGATGAATTTGATTGCAAAATTTCTTCATTATTTTGTCTGGATTGGTGAAGTATTTTAAAATTCCTAAATAATGCAGATAATAATCCCATAGGGTATGGTTTGTATGAACTATTGGGATATTGTATTCTAAAGCCATCTTTTTTCCAATTTTTCCCATAGTGAATTCCGAATGTGTATGGATTATGTCAGGTCTATAATTTTTTATTATCTTTCTTATTTTTACTTTATTTGGAAATGCCACTCTAGCATCTACTTTTTGATTAAGTTTAATTGATAAACATCTGTAAACATTATTTTCTTTTAAATCTGCTTTTTTACATTCTGGGCAAAAAATATAAACAGAATGACCTTTTTTTTCAAAGCCTTCCTTAATTTGCTTAATGGATGTTGCTACTCCGTTTTTTTCTGGGAGGTAGGTATCTGTAAAGATAGCAATTCTCATACTTATCATCCTAATAATTCAAGTATAATATATTTGACACTTGAATTATAATATTACTTGCATGCAAGAAGTTTATATACTCTTAGGTAGAGAACAGGGATTAAAAGAAGATTATTTAAATAATATTTTGGGTAAGCTAAATGCTTTGCATAACAATGTGATGGTGAGAAAACTTTTCCTCTCAGAGTTATCATCGATAGAACTTGCTGAACAGTTACTAACCAATTCTTTTTTTTCTAAGAGGGAAGTTTTTATTATTTATGAGGCTGAAAGTTTAAAAAACAAAAAGGATTTGGAGTTGATTTATAGCACAATCTTGAGGGCCTTAAATAAGGTTGTTATTTTTGTTTCAAGTGAGAATTCAATCAGTTTTGATCCTAAAGCTTCTCTAAAGCTTATTAAGAAAATTTTTTATGAATTATCCGATGTTGATAAGTTTTCATTCGTAAAGAAAAATTTTCTTAAACTTGGAGCTAAAATTACAGACAAGGCCATTAATTTAATGCTTTTCATGTTGGATTCAGATACTAAGATTTTAAAATTTTATATAAATTCCTTATCTCTTCTTATTAAAGATAAAACTATTAATGAACATGATGTAAATTCTTGGCTTAGCTTTGTGCGCCCTGAGAATTCTTTTTCCCTGTTTGAGTCAATCTTGAAAAGAGATATGGAAAGTTCTTTAGTAAAGATTAAATCTATTTTAGAGCAAGGAGAAGATTTGATTAGTATTTTAATGAGCCTTGGTTGGCAATTTAAAAAACTGTTAAAGATAAAAATAGAGTATGAAAGTTCTGGCAGTCTTTCAAATGCGCTTAAGAAGCATAAAATATTTTTCTCACTAGAGAGAATTTATAAAATAGGGCTTAAAAATTACTCAGGTGTTGATATTAAATTTATTTTAAAAATATTGCATAAGTTTGATCTGTATTCAAGAATTTATGGTAAAAATATGCATTTGAATTTAGCATATTTTATGATATTTGTTCTATTAAGGCAGAATCAAACCATTCTTGATAATATTTCCTCTAAATTTAAGTATAATTTTTAAAGTATCTTATTAGTTTTAAGTTAATTAGATTTTTGAGAGCAGGAAGGAGTTTCGGTTTTTGTGAAAAATCAATTTCAAGTTTTGATTTTACTAGTGTGTTTTGTTAATGCTTGTATGTCAAATGATGAATCTGCAAAGGCCATTTTAATAGAATTTTTGGATTCGGTTAGGGATTTGCAAAACAATCCTGAGAGATTTTATGGATTTCTTAATATTGATAGGGATAAGGATATGCTTGCAAGAATTTCTGGACTTAAAGATGAGGCTAGAGATGATTTTATTTTGTATCCATTGTTTTTCAATCATATGAAATATGTGATTAAGAGTAAAACTATCGTTGAGGGTGTATTTAAATTTGATGTTGAGATTAAAAATGTTGATTTCCATAGTGGTATGGAAAAAATTTTAAATAAATTTACAGAATTGAAAATAGATCCAGAAAACATGAAAAATCTTTTAAAAGATGAGCGTAAAAGTTTATTTTCTATTGTGATAAACGATGTTGTAAGTAGTTTGAATGAGTCTGATTATGCTTCAGCTACACATACATTTAGCTTAATAAAATCCGATTCTGGAGAGTATAAAATAGACTTGTTAGGTGATGTATCGGATATGTATGAGAGGAATAGGCTGTTTGATGAACTTTTCTTAAAGTTAGCACCTGGGATATTTCAGGATTTTCTAGATATTTATGGTAAGAGTACTCTAAGTGAAAAAATGGATAAATACTGAGTTTACGACTAGTAATTTTTATTTAAAATCTACAAACACAAAATTTACTCTATAGAGTCTATATTCTCCAAATTTTTGTTTTCTGCAAATTCTTTTATTTTTTTTGCCATATTAATATTAATATTCATCTTTTTAGCTATTTCATTTTCGTTTAAAAGCAATATATCTTCGTATGTTCCAAGTGTTTTTAAAATATTTTTGGCTTTTTGTTCACCAATTCCTTCTATTTTGTTGTAATTCAATTTTATCTTTCTTTGTAGATTACTATTAAATCTATTTGCACGCCTGTGAGCTTCATCTCGAACATTTTGCAATATCCTAAGGGCAGGATGTCCTTTTGTAAGGATAATACCTTGCATTTTGTTTGGTAAAAATATTGTTTCTTCCCTTTTTGATAATGCACAAATAGTAACTTTATTTTCAATTTCTAATCCTTTCAAAATAGAATAAGCAGAACTTAACTGGCCTTTTCCTCCGTCGATTAAAATTAGGTCAGGAAGTTCTAACTTTTCATTAATTAACTTTGAGTATCGCCTTGATGTAACTTCTCTTATTGCCTTAAAATCATCAATCTCGCCATTGCCTAATGAGTTTATTTTATAAACCCTATAGCCATCTTTGAATGGTTTTCCCATCTTAAAGGTAACCAAAGAAGCTACTGTTTTATAGCCATTAAGATGGGCAATGTCAAATCCTTCAATGGCTTTTGGCAGTTTTGGCATTTCAAGAATGATTCTTAAACTTTCCAGTGCTTTATTTTTTTCATTATTATAATCTCTTAAGGAGATTTCTGCATTAGAAATTGCCATTTCCATTATCTTTGTATTGCTTTTAGTTTCCTCATAAACGATTGTAGTTTTTGTGCCTTTAAGTTCATTTATTAATTTTGTAATATTTGCGGTTTCAATATTTTGAAAAATATGTATTGTGTCAGGTACTATCATGTTTACAGATGTGTAGTACAGGGTTAAAAACTCTGCGGTTAGCCCATTCTCTTCATATAAGCTTTCGTCAAAATTTATGTCTTTTTCTACTAATTTGCCGTCTCTGTATTTAAATATTACTATTACATTTAAGCTGTCTGTTTTGTAGATGTAAACATAATCTGTGCTAAGTTTATTAGTTTTTGTAATTATTTGAGCCTGACTTATTTCTATTAATGATTTTTTACTTTCTTTTAACTTTATTGCTGCTTCAAAATCTTCTGTTTTAATTGCATCTTGCATTTTTGTTTCAATTCCATCTAAAAGCTCAGATATGTTCCCATTTAATATGTGCCTTATTTTGTCTACTACTTCTATTTTATATTCTTCTTCAAGATCGTCTCTGTAACATACGCCAAGACATTGTCCCATGTGAAAATAAAGACAGGGAGAGTGGGATCTTGTTTTGCATTTTCTAGTTTTAAATGTTTTGTTAATAAGATCTAAGACTAAATCTAGATTTTTTGCATTAACATATGGTCCAAAGTATTCACTTCTATCGTTTATTATCTTTCTAGTTTTAAAAATTCTTGGATACTTTTCGCGAGTTATTCTTATCATAGGGTATCCTTTATCATCTTTTAGTTTGATATTATAATCTGGTTTATGTTCTTTTATTAAGTTGCACTCTAGGAGCAAAGCTTCATATTCGCTATTTGTGGCAATTACTTCTATGTTTGCTACATTTTTCATGAGTATTTTTGTTCTGTGACCAACTCTTTCTAAAAAATAGCTTTTTACTCTTGCTCTTAAGTTTTTTGCTTTTCCAATGTATAATATTTTGTTGCTTTCAGAGTACATCTTGTAACAACCACTTGTGGTTGGAAATTCTAGTACTCTTCTATATAGGCTTGCTAAGTATTCTCTCATGTTGTTTCTATTATTGCCTTGAAATAATCATTTTTGCTTTTGTGATATAATATTATATCATATTGAACTACTATATATGTTTGATTCTTTTTGTATTAAAAGAGATAAAGGTATGCAATGAGATTGATTTTTACATGTTTGTTGTTTTTTTTATGTATTCCTAATGTTTTTTCTCAGGAGCTTAAGTTAATTCTTGATGCGAAAGATCGATTTAAGTTTATTCAGGAAGCTCATAATATTAGTTTTGCAAAAGATAGTAGGGGTATTCTTGGGATTTACTTGGATAGACACAAAGGTACGTTAGATTTTGATAATGTTGATTTGAGGTTAGAAATAGATGAGAATAGTGATCTGCAAGATTCCTCTTTAAACTATTTTGTTGACTCAAGTAATGCAAAAATTTCAAACTCCTTTCATAATATTTCAGGTAATTCTTTAATTTTTTATTCAAGTCGAAATATTGTTAAGCTTAAGCCATTAACAAAAAAGGCTTTCTTCTATTCAGGTAATGTGATTTCTGATTTTACTATCCAATTTTGGGTGTATCGGACTACTTCTGTGACAGGAGAGATTATTGTAAGTTGGAATGGATATAGAAATATTAAGGGTACTTGGCTAGACCAAGCGATTAGATTGGAGAGTGAAGGCGGAACTTTTGTTTGGAGCTTTAATAATGTATTTTTAAAAGAGAATGGAGAACCTATTAAAATTAAAATGAAAAGTGATGATGATTTTGTTCCAAAAGAGTGGCATTTGCACACTGTACGGTATAGGCAGAAAGATGGGTTGCTTGAATATTTAATAGACTCTAGACCCCAAGCTATAGAGTATGTTACTACTGACCGGAGAGAGGGTGCTGGATATTTATTAAATATTGGCAATTTTATTGATTTTACATTAGGACAGTACTTTACGGGGGCTATTGAAGATTTTGAAATTCATAAAAGTTTTGAGGAAGTAAGTAATGCTTTCTTCTCAAAGGATAAGGGATACATTATTACAGAACCCATCAAGTTGTCTAAGGACTATTCTCAAATTTTATCCCTTGATTTTGATAGTGTGAAGCCAAAAGATACAGAAATTATTTATTATTACAGGTTAGATAATAAGGTGTTTTATGGAACAGACAATAATGGAGAGATAAAGAAGAATTTGACAGGAGATTGGATTCATTATGATCCTAAAGATGGCTTTCCTAAATTTAATGTTTCTAAATATATTCAAATTAAGGTTGAATTTTATCCAAGTGGCAACCCTATAGACAGCCCAGCTCTTTATAACATGATGATTACTTATATCCCTGAGGCTGCACCTTTCCCGCCTGTTATAACAAAAGCCGTTCCAGGATCTGGGGAGATATTTATTGAATGGGTTCCTGTCATTAATAGTAACATTGTAGGTTACTATATTTATGTTGGAGTTAGTCCTGGCAATTATTATGAAAAGTCTGGGGGTGTTTTGACGTCGCCTATTGATGTGGGTGACCAAACTTCTTTTAAAATTACAGGTCTTGAGGATGGAAGACTTTATTATATTAGCATTGCTTCTTATAATTTAGATAAGAGTGTAAATGAAACTTCTTTCTCCAAAGAAATTTCCGTAAGACCTATGGAGATTTTTAAAAAATATGAATAATGTTGATTTTGAAAAAGCCTTAGGGCTTTATAAAAAAGGAGATTTTAAGAATGCTCTTTTAAATCTAGATGTTTTTGATGATAACTTTGATTCGCTATCTCTTAAGGCTCTAATTTATTTTAGATGTAGGGATTATAAGGCACTTTTATATGTTCTAGATACTTATCCTATTTTAAGTGAGTATAGTTTTTTAATTAAACTTTTAAATTATGGTAAATTTGAGGGCAGAGCAGATAAATTAAGTTAT
This sequence comes from Candidatus Borreliella tachyglossi, assembly GCF_003076595.1. Lineage (NCBI taxonomy): Bacteria > Pseudomonadati > Spirochaetota > Spirochaetia > Spirochaetales > Borreliaceae > Borrelia > Candidatus Borrelia tachyglossi. Next base: position 495,163 of record NZ_CP025785.1, read on the forward strand.
TTTGAAAATTATAATCTTGGTGTTTTTTATTTTGGATTAAAAGATTATGAAAGTTCTTTAACTTGCTTTTTAAAAGCTAGCGAACAAAATCCTAGTTTTATTCAGGCTGTTAATAATGCTGCTATTTTGTTTGAGATGTTAGACAGAAAAGATGAGTCTATGAAGATGATTCTTAGGGCAGGTGATATAGATGAAAATAATGCTCTTGTTAAACTAAATGGTTGGCTTTTGAATAATAATTGTATACTTGAGAGTGTAAAACCGTTAGAAATAGATTCAAGCTTTTCAAATGCTAATCTTTCTCTTATTATTAATTATTTAATGTATTATCTTTACTTTACTGGAGAGATAAGCAATGCAGTTAAGCTTTCTGAGAGGTTTTTAACAGATTTTCATTATTCTAAGTATATTTGGCATAATAGAGCAACTATTTTGCATAAAATAGGAAATATGACTCAAGCCACTAAATCTTATGTAAAAGCTATTTTAAGTTTTCCTAATATTTATACAATATATAACATGCATATCGCTACAATAGAGCTTTTGAATTTTTCTCCTAAAAGATCTATTGATCGAATGGTTTTAGATTATCCTGATATGGAGTTGGTATATTTTTATGCATTTTTATTTTTTTTAAGGAATCGTGATCTTGAAGACGCATATTTTTATATGAAGAAGCTCTGCGAGCTTAAACCGGATACTTATTATAAGTTTGTAGGCTTACTTGAATCTAGGGAAGATATTTTAATTGAAGAACTTTTGGAGGAGTTTGCAGTAGCTTTAAAGGGAAATTGGGCATTAGAATATTTGTTTTTTATTGATAATTCTTTAAATTTAAGAGACCCTGTATTTGTATTTGACTATGACACTAGACTTTCTCCATATATTTGGAAAATTAGAGATGAACATATTGAGCTGAGAGCTAGTAATAATGAGGTAGATATTGCTAAGAAAATTTTTGCAGACGAGTTTAAACAAATGAACATTGATGTTTCAATTAAAGAAATTAAGGATTTAGTCGAGGCTTATAGGGATTTTAAGATTAATTATTAGGGGCAAGAATTATTTTGTTGACAATATTAATACTCTAATATACTATTTATTAGAGTATTGAAGGAGAGATGCCAGAGTGGCCGAATGGGGCTTCCTGCTAAGAAGTTGTCCTTTTAAAAGGGGACCATGGGTTCGAATCCCATTCTCTCCGTAGGGATTCTCGTTGTGGATTTTGAGCCTTGACAGATATTTCTTTAATGTATTAAGATTTACAATGATTTTGGAGAGGTGGCAGAGTGGTTGAATGCTACGGTCTTGAAAACCGTCGTAGGTGTGAGCCTACCGTGAGTTCGAATCTCACCCTCTCCGTTGAATTATATATTTAAACAAGGCTAGGCAAATTTAATTGCCTAGCCTTCAGTATTTTCAATTGGGAATGTAAATTCAACTTTTCCAGATGCGTGGTCGCGTATTGTGAGAGGGTCATAAAAAACTATCACATTATTGTTTTTAAAGTAATATTTATATTGATTAAAAATTTCCTCAAAACTTTTTCCACGTGTATCAATCTGGATATCAAATTCTCTAGAATTTTTAAGTTCTTTTTCTACTTGCTCCCTCAATACTTGGATCAAAGAGTCTAATTGATCTTGTGAAATTACATCTGAAAGTTCTATTTTTTCTCTCCCTCTTAGATTAATTGGATGATATGTCGTAAGGCCGTTTGCATCTCGTTCTGTTATTGTGTATTGTTCGTATAGGATTGATGTGATTTGAAGGTTCTCGTTTGTGAATATTTCAAAGTCAGATTGATAAAAATATTCATGGATCTCTCCTTTTGGTTTGATTTTTTCTAATCTGTCGGTTTCGTTGTTAATTTTCCATTTTTTTATAAGTTCTTCAAGTCCAAATTCTAAGTCTGATACAATGGGGATTTTAGCATCGATGTGAAAAATATTGTTGTTTTTGTAATTCCCGGTTTCTTTTATAATTTTTGTTTCAATGTGAACTTCTGCATTTTTTATGGTTTTTTCAGATTTTGAACATGATATAATTAATAGAAGTATTACTATGATGGTTGGATATTTGGTAGTCATTGGGTACTCCTTTTATAAATTAATTGTGTTTTTATAAAAATGTTTTGGGTTATTTATTATAAATTAAGTTTATTGTAATAAATAATAATTTTTATTACAATAAACTTAATATTTATTTGTGCCCATAGCTCAGCTGGATAGAGCGTTAGATTGCGGTTCTGAAGGTCAGAGGTTCAAGTCCTCTTGGGCACGGAAATTATTGAGTTTGGAGAGATGGCCGAGTGGCTGAAGGCGCACGCTTGGAAAGCGTGTATACACGAGAGTGTATCATGGGTTCGAATCCCATTTTCTCCGATACCTAGGATCCGCACTATTGAGTGTTACCTAATCCCGTCAGGACTGGAAGGTAGCAGCGGTAAGTAATTACTTGGTGAGTGCGTAAGTCTTAGGTTTATTATTTTTTCGCGACAAGCAGGTATAGTCTTTATAAAATCAATATTAGGGCAATATTGGTAATGCGTTTATAATTCGAAGGGCAGTTTTTATTGTTTAAATGTTTTTTGTTTTATATAATTTAAGATTCAAGTAAGATTTTTGTTTGTGTATGGAGAGGTGGGATGATATCTTCAAGAGGTACCGCTATTAAGAGGCGTCCCAGAGATTTTAATTCTCTTGAGGGACAGGATTTTGTTGTTGAAACCCTAAAACATTCAATAGAAAATAATAAAATAGCAAATGCGTATATATTTTCAGGTCCACGGGGCGTTGGAAAAACTTCTTCTGCAAGGGCTTTATCAAGGTGTTTAAATTGCAAGGTGGGACCAACAATTACGCCTTGTGGGATGTGTCCTAGTTGTAAATCTATTGATAATGACAGTAGTCTTGATGTTATTGAAATTGATGGTGCCTCAAACACCTCTGTACAAGATGTTAGGCAGATTAAAGAAGAAATAATGTTTCCCCCCGCTAGTTCAAAATATAGGATTTATATTATTGATGAAGTTCATATGCTTTCAAATTCTGCTTTTAATGCTCTTTTAAAGACAATTGAAGAGCCTCCGAGTTATATTGTTTTTATTTTTGCTACTACAGAAGTACACAAGGTTCCAGATACAATAAAGAGTAGATGCCAACATTTTAATTTTAGACTTTTGCCCTTAAATAAGATTTATGAGATGTTAAAGAGCATTTGCCTTGAAGATAACATTAAACATGAAGATGAAGCTTTAAGGTGGATCGCTTATAAAAGTGGAGGGAGTGTTAGAGATTCTTATACTCTGTTTGATCAAATTGTTTCGTTTAGTAATGCTGACATAAAACTTGAACAAATAAGATTTAAGATGGGATTGACCAGTGATGAATTTTTAGAAAAATTAGCATTAAGCATTCTTAATGAGGATTTAAGGGAATTAATTCATGTCCTAGATAATGCTCTTTTAACGGGAATTTCATGTGAGCAATTTCTTCTTGATGCGATTGAATTTTTTAGAGAAATATTATTTTTAAAATTAGATATTAAAAATCTTACTTTTATTGGGGTTAAATCTGAGAATTTAAGAGAAAAATTATTAAGCTTTGATTTAAATCATGTTGAGAGAAGTATCAGCGTATTGCTTGAAACTTATAGGGATTTACAGTTTTCAGTGAATCCTAAGTATGAACTTGAGATTAATTTTATTAAGATACTTAGACTTAAAAATTATGTTCCAAATCATATTTTGATTAACCAAATTCAGGATATTGAGGATAAAGTATGCGGTGAGGTTAATTTTAATGTGAATGACACAGATTTAAAACAAGAATTAGAATATGCTCCCTCAGAAGAATTTAGTTCGGATAAAATTGAAACTACCTTGCAGACTGAGATTGGAGCATCTACGAATTTAGAGCGTGATGAGATTGATGAGATTTTTATAGAGACAGCAGATAGTTCTAATAAGGCAGAAGAGAATAATAAAATTAAGGAAAGGTTTGTTTATTTCGTATCTAAATATGTTCAAACTTTAATGTATTCAGGAGAGATTTTGATTGACAATGGCGTGCTTTATTATAAGGTTTTTAGTGTATTTGAGTATAATCAGCTTCAGGCTTATCAGAATGAAATAAGGGTTGAATTTTGTGAGGAGTTTCCTAGATTGAATGTTATATTCTTAAAATCTTTTAAAGGCAGTAATGATGAGCTTGAGAATGGGGTAATGAGGGTCAAAAACATTTTTGGAGCAAGTGAGATAAAGGAGTAGAAGTATGTCAGTAAATCCATTAGATTTTTTAAAGAATATGTCAAATTTTAAAGACAATATTGATAATATTAAAAAAGAAATATCTCAAATTAGTGTTTATGGTAGAGCAGGAAGTGATGTTGTCATTGTTGAGATGAATGGTGAGTTTCTTGTCAAGAAAGTTACAGTTAAGGAAGAATTTTTTAGCGATTTAGATAACGAGGCCCTTGAACATATGATAAAAGCGGCTTTCAATGATGCTATTTCTAAGGTTAAGGAAGAGATAAAAACAAAAACAATGGGCTCTATTCCGTTTGGGATTTAAGATTTGATTATAAAGGATTTAATTGATTTAATTTCTAAGTTGCCAGGCATGGGCAAAAAGACAGCAGTACGAATGGTTTATGATATTTTATCTAATGATGAGGAGTATGCAAAAAATCTTGGACAAAGTTTGATTAATCTCCACTCTAAGATAAAGAAGTGTAGGCATTGTTACAACTTTTCTGAGAAGGAATTTTGTGATATTTGTACGGATTTAAATAGAAATAAAGATTTAATTTGTGTTGTAGAAACACCACAAGATTTGGAAGTTGTTGAGTCTACTAGAGAATATGACGGATTGTATTTTGTGCTTCATGGGCATCTTGACCCTTTAAAGGACATCGGGCCTAGTAGGTTAAATCTTGATAAACTGGAAGGATATGTTAGGGAGGTTGGGGCTAGAGAGGTTATTGTTGCTACAGAATTTAGCATTGAAGGGGATGTAACAGCCAATTATATTAGTAGCATTTTGAATAAGTTAGATATTAATGTTACAAGAATAGCATCTGGCCTTCCCGCTGGAGGGAGTATTAGTAGCTCAGACAAAATTACTACCCTTAGGGCTTTTCGTTTGAGGCTTAAAATATAAAATTTGGCAATTGGTTATTTTAGGGGCATTTTAAGAGTTGTACTAAGTATTCCTCTATTTTATAGATTAATTTTGGTTTAATTATTTTAATTTATAAGTTTTGAGGCTAGATTTCAACTATGAGCAATATTTATTTAGCTCAGTTGGTTACATTGGGATATTTTGTTATTTGGTTTTGTATTGATATCTTAATTTTTAAAGGTTTAGTTTCTTTAAAAAATTCTATGATTTTTATGGTCTTTTACTGTGTATTGTGAAATTGATACTTGGGAAGTCAGTTAATCATACTTTGCAATTAACTGGCTTTGTATTCGCGATATTGGGAGGTTTTTATGTCTACTTTAATACAGAAAACTTTATGTATTATTAAGCCTGATGGTGTTAGACGAGGTTTGATTGGTAGTGTGATTTCTAGGTTTGAAAGAGCAGGTTTGAAAATAGTGGCAACTAAAATGATTTTAGTTGATAGGGAAAAGGCCGAGGCTCATTATTTGTATAATGATATTGCCATAAGACATGGCGAGTTTGTTTGGGAGTCTTTAATTGATTTTATAATGAGTTCGCCAGTTTTTGTATTTGTAATTGAGGGTGTTGAATCTATTGAAGTTGTTCGAAAACTCTGTGGTCCTACAGAGCCAAAAGCGGCTTCTCCTGGGACGATAAGAGGTGATTTTTCTTATCATAGTTTTAACTATGCGAATGAGAAAAAGTTTTCAATTTATAATGTAATTCATGCTTCTGCTAATGTTGCGGATGCCCTTCGTGAGATACCGATTTGGTTTAAAGAAGATGAAATTTTGACTTATAAAAGAGACGATTACCTGGAGCATTATTATGGTTGATTTGAATGTTAAGTTTTAAAAGGCTTATATTGAAATATTAGTGGGCAAAAGAATTTGTTTTAAGTAATTTTCTCTTATTCTTAATAATTATTTTGAACCTTTTATTTAAAGAGGAGCATTATTTTTGGTTTAAGTTTGATTAATAATATTTATTGATAGTATTCATCCTAGTTTAATTAATTTTACAGAAAAGTTGCTCATTATTTAGGTAATTTTATTAGAAATTGAGAGATATAATATTATTTCTTTAACTCAAGATAACTATGTCAGTCTTAGAGTAAGTTTCAATAATGGAAATTTGACTAAATTAGGGAGAATATATATTTTCTTTCAATTAAAATGATGCTTGTTATAATGGCCTTGGTAGATAAAATAACAAAGTAATGTTTAAACGTTTTGGATCAATATGAAAATGTTAATTTTTATGGATTCAGAAATAAAAGCTATAAAGAGTTATTATATTGTTTGAAAAAATAGATAAGAGAAAATCTAAATTCTTGATTTTAAATACTAATATCGAACACGAGAAATTTGAGTGAAAATCCTTAGGATTGTTTTATGATTATTAATGACAATCTTGGATATCGCTAAAAAAGGAGCTATTTTTTGGGAGAATTGCAGATTGGGTAGGATTTTTGGTAATTTGGTATGTTATGAGTTTTTTGAATGTGATATTGGGAGCCGTCATTACTTAAATCTGGCGGATGAAGGTCATGCAAAAATTTCAGCATTTGCTTTTTTAATTAGAAAGCTTAGAGAAAACTTTTTAAGTATTTGTATGAAAAGATTCATTTTGTTTTCTCTTTTTCCACTTTTGTTTCTCTTAAACTGTACTTTCGATTACAATGAGTATTCTAGTAGGTCAGAGGCTGTCAAGGAGACTCCTTCAATACAGATATTGGGAATGAGTTACCATAATATTGTAGGAGGGAAGAAAGAAACGGCATTGGAATCTTTGAGTTTTAATTATTTTCATGATTACAAGCTTTATAAATTGAAGAATGTAAGGTTTTTATATCATTCTTTGGATAATAAGATTTCGGGTAAATTTAATAATTTAGAAGGTTCTCATATTACAAAAAATTTAGATATGAGAGATTCTGTAGAATTAAAAATAGAAGATATGAGTAACTATTATTTGATTAGTACCAATAGACTTTTATGGCGGGATAATGATAAGAAGCTATTCTCACCTCCAAATGAGGTGGTACTTGTTAGATTTAATGATAGCAACATAATCGGAAAGGAGTTTGTATATTTTTTAAATAATAATAATTTTTACTTTTATTCTGGTATGGAAGGGATAGTAAGATGAGAAGTATTATTGTTTTTTTAGTTTTTATTTCTTTGTTTAGTGGCTATGCGCAAGAGAAGAAGCAATCTCGTGAGGCTAAGGAATTGAAATCTATAGACAGTTCAAAGAAGAATGAATTTACTTTTAGAGCGGATTTTTCTCATGGGATTATGTCTTCCCTTTATAAGAGGATTGTTTTAAAGGGAAATCCTGAAGTGATTTCATCTGATTTTAAGCTTAGGGCTGATGAAATTGAAATTTATGGCGAGGAGAGTTCTTATATTGAAGCTCGTGGTAATGTCTATTATGAGGATTATAAGAACAAAATGAATGTTAAGGCGCAATTTTTATTTTTTAATAGAAGGTTAGATAATTTTTATCTTGAAAAAGGCGTTGAGCTTGAAGATTTGGAAAATGAGCTTGTTGTTAAGGCCGAAAGGATTGAAGGTGGTCATAAGACAAATATTTATATTATGCAGTACTCTGTTAAAATATATAAGGGTGATACTTTTGCAAGGGCCGAGAATGGAATTTATAACAAGGACGAAAAAGAGATCGTTCTTGAAGGCGTTCCGATGATTTATCAAGATGATAATTATTATTCTGCTTCAAGGATAATTTTTAATACAGAGACTAATAAATATAATCTTGAAGGAAGTGTGGAGGGTAAGTTTACTCAAATGGAGGAAGATGTTTCTGGGGAAGAAAAATAAAATAGAATCAATAAAAGAAAGGCTTAGTCTTAGTACTTCTAGTGATATTGTTCTTAAGGCGGATAGTATTGTTAAGAAATATGGCGAGAAAGTGGCTGTTAATGGAATTACTATTGATGTTCACCAAGGTGAGGTTGTAGGTCTTCTTGGGCCAAATGGTGCTGGGAAGACTACAACTTTTTATACTATTGTGGGTTTTATTAGATCTAATGGCGGGAGTGTCTTGATAAATAATTATGATGTTTCTGGTCTTAACATGTATGAGCGGGCACGGATAGGGATTGTGTATTTACCACAGGATGCATCTATTTTTAGGGAGCTTACAGTTGAGGACAATATTTTAGTTGCTCTTGAGAGACGTGAGGATTTATCTCAAGCTGAGCGTAAAATGGAACTTGTCAATCTTCTTAAAGAATTTGAAATAAAGAGAATACAATATCAAAAGGCGTATACTCTCTCTGGTGGGGAGAGAAGGAGAACTGAAATAGCTAGGGCTTTGGCGGTTAATCCATATTTTTTATTACTTGATGAACCTTTTGCAGGCATTGATCCTATAGCTATTGGTGATATAAAAAATATAATAAAAATTTTAAAGAGTAAGAATATTGGCGTTTTAATTACAGATCATAATGTAAGAGATGCTTTTGATATAATAGATAGGGCTTATATTATCTATCAAGGACAGGTACTTGATGAGGGTAATGTTGATTATATTATTAATAGTGAAAGGGCTAAAAAGCTTTATCTTGGAGAAGAGTTTAGATTGTGAGAATAATAGAGAGGAAACTTTACTATGAGTTTGAATTAGACTCTAGCATTAAGTTAATCTATACTAAAAAACCTTTTGATTTAGATGTGAAAGACATTGATAATAATAATTTAAGTTTTATTCCTAAGGATAAGAAAATAAAATATTTAAAACAATTACATACAAATATTGTTTATAAAGTTTCTGATGATTTTGTTAATTTTCAGGAAGGAGATGGGCTTGTTTCTTCTTCCTGTAATGTTGCTCTTCTTGCTTACTATGCGGATTGTCTGCCAATATATTTTTTTGACAAATCAAAAAAATATATTGGCCTTGCTCACAGTGGGTATAAGGGTAGTTTTAAACTCATTATTTTAAAAATGTTGCTTATATTTGAAGAAATGGGATCAGATTTTGGGGATTTGAAAGTTTTCTTTGGACCTTACAATAGATCATGTTGTTATGAAGTATCTGCAGAGTTTTTGGCAGAAATAAATTCAAAATTTAGCAATAAGTTATTGGATATATCTTTTTATAAAAAGGATGATAAAATATACTTTGATAATGTTAATTTTAATTTAGGTTTGATTTCTAATTTTAATTTAGATATTGAAGATTCAGGTTTGTGTACTTATTGTAGTCACAAGCTTTACTCTCATAGAAGACTTAAGGGTAAAAGAAGTTACGCATTAATTTGGAGAGTTTGATTTGAATGTTAAAGACTTATCATCCAAGTTGGATAAAATATTTAAGGTAAAGGATTATGAGGGTATTGATAAGAGTCTTAATGGGCTCCAGGTAGGCGATTTAGGATTTGAGATTAAAAAGGTTGCCTTTGCCGTTGATGCTAGTATGATGACCTTGCAGGAAGCTAAGGAATATGATTTTTTGATAACTCATCATGGTATTTTTTGGTCGAAATCAGAGAGGATTGTTTCTGTAATCTATGAAAAAGTTAAATGTCTTATTGATAATAAGTTAGCTCTTTATTCTGCTCATTTACCAATGGATGCACATCCTGTTTATTCTCATAGCAAGGTATTGTCCGATTTTCTTGGTTTTAAGAGTCCCATTCCTTTTGCAAATTATAGAGGCGTTAATTTAGGTATTATTTCTATTGCCGATTGTAATTTTTCTGAAATTTTGAAAAAAATTGAGGCTCATAATAAACATATTCTTTATTACAAAAGATTTAAGGAGCCTGTTAGAAAGGTAGCAATTGTTAGTGGTTCTGGATATTCTTTTTTTGAAGAAGCCTTGGAACATGGCGTTGATTTATTTATAACAGGGGATACTTCTCATCAAATATATTCTTTAGCAGAGGAGTGTAGTGTAAACTTAATATTTGCTGGTCATTATTTTACTGAAACATTTGGTTTAATAAAATTAATGGAATATTTTAAGAACCAGAAAGAATTAGAGGTTAATTTTATTTTAAGAGATACTAATTTATAAGGATTTTGTATGAATATTACTAGGATTGAGTTTGTTAAGAATTGTATATTTATTTCTGTTTTTGTATTTTTTGATCAACTATCCAAGTATTTCATTGTTCAACATGTTGAGATTGGCTCTGAATATTTATCTTTTTTTGGGGATTTTTTTAAAATAATACATGTTAGAAATACTGGGATTTTGTTCTCAATGGGCTCTAATATTGGATCTAGTTTGAAAAGTCTATTTTTTCTTATAATACCTATTATTATTTTAGTTTTTGTTTTTTATTTTTCTTTAAATGAAAAGAATAGAATGGCCAAGATTTCTCTTTTATTAATTTTATCTGGTGGTATTGGAAATATTATTGATAGACTGCTTAGGCCCTTAGGAGTTGTAGATTTCTTGGATGTAAAATTTTTTGGCATCTTTGGGCTCCAGAGATGGCCAACTTTTAACTTTGCAGACAGTTATGTTGTTGTAGGAATAACTTTATTTATAATTTATGATTTGTTTGCAAAAAACAAAAAGAATTGAACTTATGAACATTTTATACTTTATTTTGTGTTCATTAACTAATTTATCTTTAATGTTTTTAATTTTTTTTCTTGAATTTTTTTGTATTGCTAAACTTAATATTATTGTCTCTCCTTTTTTTCAGTTTATTTTAGTTTTGTTTATGATTATTATTTCAATTGTGATAAGTTATTTTTTATCTAATATTATTGCAAAAAGTATTATTTCTAAGTTTTTCAATCTAGATAAATAAAGAGAGGTTTTGGTGGCTTTGCGAGTTTTGGTTACTGGGGAGATTGTAGGCAAGCCCGGTATTATTGTAATAAAAAATTTTTTGTCTTCTTTTAAATCAAGAAAGAAAATTGATTTTGTAATATCTGGTAATAATTTTACTACGGGACTTAGAGGACTTTGTAAAAGACATGCATTCTTACTAAAGAAATATGGCATTGATGTCTTAACCTTAGGAGAAAATGCATTTGCAAGATCTGGGCTGGGTGATGATCTTGATAAATATAATTTCATTTTAAAACCTCTCAATTGCCCTACCAAATTGAAAGGTTATTCTTATTTTATTTACAATGTTGGTGGTAACAGGCTTACTGTAATTAGGCTTGTTGGACAAACAGGTATGACAAAATATAAATTTAATAGTCCTTTTTTTGCTTTTGATTATTTTTATGAAAAGATAAAGTTACATACTAATAATATAGTTGTGCTTTTTGATTCAAGCACAACAGCTGAGGTTAATGCTATGTTTTTTTATTTGAAATCTAGAGTTAGTGCTTGTTTGGGTATTGGGAAGAGGATATTGACAGCAGATCTTAGAACCTTAGATGGTGCTGCGGTTATTACTGATCTTGGTAGAGTTGGTAGTTTGAATAGTGTTATTGGATATGTTCCTGAATTTGAGACAGATAAGTTTTTAAAAGGGTTTTTAAATAATCGATTTACTGAATCTTGGGAGGGGCTTGGCTTTAATGGTGCTATAGTTGAAATTGGAGATGATGGTAGGGCTGCATTAGTTGAGGTTGTAAGGGAGTATATCAATTTTAATGATAGTCTCCAGAATAGAAATAATATTTGAAATATTACTTTTAGGGTCGATAATATGTTTTATTTGTGTGAGCTTTTTTAGCTTGGAGGCAGAATGTATAGCTATCTTGTAGAGGGTGGTTTTAAAATAGGTGGAAAAATAACAGCTAGTGGCAATAAGAATGCGGCTTTGCCTTGTATTACAGCAGCACTACTTACAGATGAAGAGGTTATTTTGGAAAATATTCCAAATATTAAGGATGTAGAAGTTGTCCTTAGTATTTTAAAGGACATAGGCGCTGAAGTTGTAAGGGAAGATGGTATTGTTAAAATTAAGGTTTTAAATATTACTAAAACTGAGATGAATTCTTCCTTAACGGATTTAATTAGAGCTTCTATTTTGTTTGTGGGTCCTATTCTTGCTAGATGTGGCAAGATTGATCTTGCGCCTCCTGGTGGGGATGTCATTGGGAAAAGGCGCCTTGATACTCATTTTTATGGACTTGGTAAGCTTGGTGCTAGATTAATAGATAGCAAACGGATTGTTTTAGAAGTGGATAAATTGATTGGAGCTACAATGTTTTTAGATGAAGCATCAGTTACTGCTACTGAAAGTATTGTTATGGCTGCTGTTCTTGCTTTTGGTGAGACCGTGATAATGAATGCTGCATGTGAACCGCATGTACAGGATTTGTGTAATATGTTGAATTCTATGGGTGCTAATATTACGGGCATTGGTTCTAACATTATTAAAATAATAGGTGTTAGAAAATTGAGTGGGACTAGGTTTCAAATAGGGGCTGATTTTATGCAGGTAGGATCTCTGGTTAGCCTTTCTGCATTGACAGGGGGTGAACTTGAGGTTAACAGAGCTGATCCTCAACATTTTACTTTAATAAGGCATGTATATGCAAAACTTGGCATTAATTTTGAGTGTGACGAAGAAAATATATACGTTAAGGGAAAGCAAGATTTAAAGGTAAGATTAGATTTTGGAGGACATATTCCTAAGATTGATGACGGTCCGTGGCCAGCTTTTCCAACAGATCTTATGAGTATAATGATAGTAACTGCTACTCAAGTTAGCGGAACTGTTCTTGTTTTTGAAAAAATGTTTGAATCGAGATTGTTTTTTGTAGATAAGCTTATAAAAATGGGTGCTCAGATTGTTCTTTGTGATCCCCATCGTGCGGTAATTACAGGAAAAACACTTCTTAAGGGAGATGTTTTATCTTCTCCTGACGTTAGGGCTGGTATGTCTTTACTTATTGCAGCTCTTTGTGCTCAGGGGGAAAGTAGAATTCAAAATGTTTATCAGATTGAGAGAGGATATGAGGAAGTTGTCGATAAATTAACTAGCTTGGGAGCAAAAATCAAGCGAGTGAGAGAAAAATAGAAATTTTATTTTTCTATTTTTTAAAGGATAATATTCTTTTGGTATCAAAACAAGTCAAGTTAGGAGAATTAATTATTACTGAAAACATGTATAAAATAATTTTTGTGATTGCCTTACCTTTGGTTATTACTAATATTATTCAGGTTCTCTATGAATTTATTGATATGTTTTATTTTGGAAATCTTGGTGCTATGGCTCTTGTTGCAAGGGCATATTGATTTATCTTATTATGTCTTTGGGTATGGGTATAGATGTGGGTAGTATATCTTAAGCTAGGAATTTTGGCGATGCTAATTATAAGAAAATTTCTAAGTATTCAGGACAACTATTAACATTAAGTTTTATTATTTCTGTATTGGTTGCTGTGTTGGTATTTATTTTTGTTGGTTCTATTTTGGAGCATGTTGGAGCAACTGGAGAAATTAAAGATTATGTTAAACGGTATTTTTCTATATCTATTTATGGAATTCCTGTTATGTTTTTAAGCATGTCTATTGTGTTTATAATTAATACAATAGGATCTATAGCTATTTCAATGGAATTGTTTTAATTGCAAATGTTTTTAACTTTATTCTTGGTTCAATTTTAATGTTTACTTTTGATTTGGGTATTTCAGGAGTTGATTGGACTACTCTTTTTTCAAAGCTGATTACTGTTGTAAGTTATCCCATTGTGGCTTTTGGTTTTGATAAAGGTTTTAAAATTTATGTTAAAGATTTGATTCCTGATTTTAAGTATCTAATCCAGATGCTTAAAGTGGACATACTTGGGCTTTGGGTCGCAGGTTATGATATCTTTTCCTTTCCTGGGTTTTAATGTATTTATTGTGACAGTTGGGATTAACTTTTTTGGCTGAATATGTCATTTCCCATATTCTAGATGCATTTTTGTATTTCCCTGCGATGGCTTTCAGAGCTGCTCTATCTTCTATAATCGGACAAAATCTTGATGCAAACAAAGTAAAGAGAAGCTGGGATGGCTAATATAGTAATTATTGTGACCTTCGTTAAATTGTGGCTTGTTGCAAGCCTAATATGTTAGTTCTTAGTTATTTTGATATAATTTTGAGTATATTTGGGTATTTGCTCTGATTCTACATTATTTTGGATTCTTTGTTACTTTAGTTGTTGTTATTAGTGGTACTTGGAAGAAGAGAAGTTGTAATACTCTATTTTATTTGTAGTTTAAAATCAAATAAGAAAATTTATTTTTTATAAAGCTTTACAGTTCAATAAATATAATGAATGAAGGGTAAGATTCGGATGTTAAGTAGCAATACTAAAACTAGAAAGTTAATATTAGAAGGAAATTTATATAAAGTTTTTTTGGTCATCAGTTTGCCTATCATGGTCAGCAATATTATTCAGGCTCTCTATGAGGTTATTGATATGTTTTATGTTGGGAAGCTCGGTGCTATGGCTCTTGCTGCACTGTCTTTGACTGGGCCTATTAATTTTCTTATTATGGTTCTTGCCATGGGGATGGCTACAGGAAGTATTTCATTGATGTCTAAATGTATTGGAGAAGGGGCTTTTTCAAAGTTTTCAAGATATGCAGGGCAATTGGTGTTTTTAAATTTCATCTTATCTTTATTTGTTACAATTTTTATTTTGATATTTATAGATTTTATTTTAGATTTTTTGGTTGTAAGAGGCGAACTTAAAGAGCTTGCGAAGTCTTATCTTTATGTCACAATATGTGCGATACCTGTAATGTTTTTGAGTATTTCTATTATATACATATTAAATTCTCAAGGAGAGACCATTATTTCGATGATGATAGTTTTAATTGCCAATATTATTAACTTTATTCTTGATCCAATTTTAATGTTTACTTTTAATCTAGGTATTGCCGGTGCTGCTTGGGCTACTCTTTTTTCAAAGTTAACAACTGTTTTTTCTTATTTGTTTTTAACTTATAGGTTAAATCGTGGACTTAAGCTGGGTTTGAAAGATATTACTCCAGATATTACTATGATAAGAAATATTTTAAGTTTAGGGCTTCCATCAGCTTTTGGTCAGATGATGATTTCTATTTCTTTTTTAATTTTTAATTACTTTGTAATTAGAATAAGTCCAAAATTTTTAGCTGCTTATGGTCTTACAAATAGCATTATTGCCTTTTTGCTTCTTCCTGGAATGAGCATTGGTACTGGAATTATTTCAATTGTTGGACAAAATCTCGGTGCAAAGAATATTGCTAGAGTGGGAGATGCTTTAAAGAAAGGATTTTTTGTTTCCTTGGTGGTATTGTTTACGGTTAATTCATTCATAATATTTTTTAGAGAAGTTATAATAAGAGTTTTTACAGATGATTTAGAAGTTATAAATTATGCTAATAATTATTTATTATTGGCATCAATTGGGGCTGTTGGATATGGATTGCAACAGGGGTTTTTTGGAGGATTGATTGGAGCAGGACTTACAAACCTTGTCATGATTCTTGTTTGTATACGCCTTTGGATTATTCGTTTGCCGGCTGTAATTGTCTTTCAATATTTTGGTATTATGGAGGATTCTTTGGGGTATGCCTTTATAATTTCAAATTATGTAACCTTTATTATTTTATTGTGTTTGACTTTTACGAAATATTGGGAAAAGCCACAGTAGGTTTGAATATTGAATAATCTTGTATCGTTGGTAAATAGGAAGTTATATTAAATGAAGATTTGGTATGTCAATCCTGCTTTAAGAATATATTAAATATATTTTTTTGTTTTTTGTTAATCTTGACATTTAATTTAAATGTTTTTTCTTCTCCTGCTTTGAGACCTTCTTTGATGATATAGCCTGTTTTATTACCTTTTTTAAAAATTGCTAATGAGTTTTGCTTTATGTTAGTTTTTTTGTTGTTTTTAAGGGTAATTATTAAACTGTTTTTACTGTTGGTCTCAAATTTTACTATTTCAATCTTTGCGGTATTTTTCTTTATGCTAATAATATGGGTGATCTCTCTGGCAACCTCTTTTGATTGTACGGAGTTATTCTTTACGCATGATATAGTCATATATACAATAAATATTATAGTAATTTTTAATAACCTAGATTTCAAATCTTGTCGAGTCATATAATTGTTTTATTTTAACCTTTTTATTAATAAGTTTTAAGATAATCGGATTAAATGCCAGATATATTATTATTTGCTTAAATTTAAAGCTTACAATATTAAGTTTCTATTTGCTTTTACATATGAAAATGTAGGTAGAGCTTAAAGTTTAAGTTTGTGAAGAAAGCAATCCTTGGAGTTGGAATTAATAAATTTTACTCAATATGAATTGTAAAGTAGTATTAAGATTTTATTTTTCTATGAAAATGGTTTTTGACGAATTTTAATCTTGATGCATTGTATCTCTTTGTTTTAAAGAATTTTGTATTTGACATAAAAATATTAAAATTATTGACTATATCTTAAATAATGTGTAAACTACTAGAGTTACTAAGGATTCTTTTAGAAAAACACGAAAATCGGGTCAATTTCTAAGGAAGTATGGTCTTTATATATAGTAGTTTTATTTATTATGTAATTATTATATATTATTAAAAAGCAAGGTGGAATTCTTAAATAGGGTTTTAAGAAATAAGTAAAAATTTGGAGTAAAAATTTAGGAGGTGATTCATGGCTAAGGAAGTTTTTCATAGGACAAAGCCGCATATGAATGTTGGGACAATAGGGCACGTTGACCACGGTAAGACAACATTAACAGCGGCTATTAGTATTTATTGTTCAAAGGTAAATAAAGATGCAAAGGCACTCAAGTATGAAGATATTGATAATGCGCCTGAGGAGAAGGCAAGGGGAATAACAATTAATGCTAGACACATCGAATATGAAACTGTTAACAGACATTATGCGCATGTTGATTGTCCTGGGCACGCTGACTACATTAAAAATATGATCACGGGTGCAGCTCAGATGGATGCTGCTATATTATTGGTTGCGGCTGATAGTGGGGCAGAACCACAGACGAAAGAGCATTTACTACTTGCACAGAGAATGGGAATAAATAAAATAATTGTGTTTTTGAATAAATTAGATTTGGCAGATCCTGAACTTGTTGAACTTGTTGAAGTTGAGGTTTTAGAGCTTGTTGAAAAATATGGATTTCCTGGCGATACCCCAATAATAAAAGGCTCTGCTTTTGGAGCTATGTCAAATCCTGATGATCCTGAGGCTACTAAATGTGTAAAAGAACTTCTTGAATCTATGGATAGTTATTTTGAGCTTCCTGAGAGAGATATTGATAAGCCATTTTTGCTTGCTGTTGAAGATGTTTTCTCTATTTCTGGACGTGGTACTGTTGCTACTGGGCGTATTGAAAGGGGACTCATTAAGGTTGGACAGGAAGTTGAGATCGTTGGAATTAGGGAAACTCGAAAAACAACTGTTACTGGTGTTGAAATGTTCCAAAAGATACTTGAACAAGGACAAGCAGGGGATAATGTTGGGCTTTTGTTAAGAGGTGTTGATAAGAAGGATATTGAGAGGGGACAGGTTATTTCTGCTGTTGGTACAATTACGCCTCATAAAAAATTTAAAGCCTCTATATATTGTTTGACTAAGGAAGAAGGTGGAAGACATAAGCCATTTTTCCCAGGGTATAGACCACAGTTTTTCTTTAGAACAACGGATGTTACGGGCATGGTTACTCTTGAGGGTAAGGAAATGGTTATGCCTGGGGATAATGTTGATATTGTTGTTGAGCTTATTTCTTCAATAGCTATGGATAAGAATGTTGAGTTTGCTGTTAGAGAGGGCGGCAGAACTGTTGCTTCGGGAAGAATTCTTGAAATATTGGAATAGTGCAGGGTTTGAGGGTATTTTTGTATCCCCAAGGTTTAGGAGAATAAATTGATTACTAAAGATAAGATACGAGTCAGGCTTTTTAGTTTTGATGTTAAGATATTAGATCAGAGTGCTGAGTCTATTGTTAGGGCTGTTCAAAAGTCTAAGGCTCAAATTAAGGGACCTATTCCTTTGCCGACAAAGATAAAAAAATATACTGTTTTGCGGTCTCCTCATGCTAATAAAAAATCAAGAGAGCAATTTGAGATGAGAACTCATAAAAGACTTATTGATATCCTAGAACCTACCTCTGCATTGATGGATTCTTTGATGAAATTAGAGCTTCCTGCAGGGGTAGAGGTAGATATTAAACAGTAAATAAGATTTTTAAGTTATGAATTTGAGGTGTTTTAATGTTGGGATTGATTGGAAAAAAAGTTGGCATGACACAGATATTTCAAGAAAATGGAGTTGTGGTGCCTGTTACGGTGATAGAATTTGAGCCCAATTATGTTATAGGAAAAAAAACAGTAGAAAGAGATGGATATGATGCTCTTATAACAGGTTCTGTTGATCTTAGAAGATCTAAAGCTTCAAAGCCTATAAGAGGTCAATATAAAAGGCTAGAAAATATTGAGCCTAAGAGATATATTATGGAATTTAGGGGTCTTGAGGGTTATGATGCTGGTGATGAGATTAGACTTGACGCTTTTAGGGAAATTAAGTACGTAGATATTACTGGTACTACTAAGGGTAAGGGATTTCAGGGAGCTATAAAGAGGCATAATTTTAGTGGTGGTCCATCTTCTCATGGTTCTAAGTTTCATAGGCATCTTGGTGGTACAGGTCAGGCTACTACACCTGCTAGAACTTTTAAGGGAACCAAAATGGCGGGTAGAATGGGTGGTGAACAGCAAACTATTCAAAATCTTGAAGTTATTTTTATTGATGAGGATAAAAGATCCATTTTGGTAAAAGGAGCTGTACCAGGGTTTAAGGGTTCTTTTGTTGTTGTTAAAAAGGCAAAGAAAGTGGGTGTTTAATATGGAAAGAAAAGTTTTTTCTAAGGATGGACAAGAGCTTAGATCTATAGATTTAGAAGATAGGGTTTTTAATGTAGATGTTAGCTATGGTTCTATATATAATGCTATTAAGAATGAGCTAGCTAATCTTAGGGTTGGAACAGCTACAACTAAGACTAGGGCTGAGGTTAGAGGTAGTTCAAAGAAGCCTTGGAAACAAAAGGGTACGGGACGTGCAAGGGTTGGCACTAAGAGAAATCCTGTTTGGGTTGGTGGAGGTGTAGCTTTGGGGCCAAAACCAAGAGACTACAGCTATAAGCTTCCAAAGAAGGTTAAGAGACTTGCTTTTAAGTCTGTACTTAGTCTATGTGCATCTATGGAGGATAATTTTAAAGTTGTTGAAAATTTTACTATTGAGTCAGGAAAGACAAAAGAGCTTGCTTTAATAGTAAGGAACTTTATAAAAACTGATGGGAGAACAGTGATTTTATTGGGTAATGACGATCAAATGGTTAAGAGAGCAGGAAAAAATATAAGAGATTTAAAGATTTTATCTTTTAATAGACTTAGAGTTGTTGATTTGTTTTATGCTAAAAATTTGATAGCTCTTGAATCTGCTATTACTGGTCTTAATGAGTTTTATGTCAAATAAGAGAAATGTTGAGGATGAGTTATGAAAGCTTATGATATAATAATTTCACCTATGCTTACTGAGAAAACCAATATTCAGCGAGAAAATTTGAATGTTTATGCTTTTCATGTCAGAAAGCAAGCGAATAAAAAAGAAATTGGTGTTGCAATTAAAGAGCTTTTTAATGTTACTCCAATAGCATGTAATTTGCTTAATGTTAAGAGTAAAGTTAAGGTAGTTGTGTCAAGGAAGGGGTATCCTATTGGCAAGGGGAAAACTTCTTCATGGAAAAAGGCATATGTTTATCTTAAAAAAGAAGACAAGATAGATATTTTTTAGTGGTTTTGGAGAAAGGTAGATATGGGTATTAAGACTTATAAGCCAAAAACTTCGTCTTTGCGTTATAAGACAACTTTATCTTTTGATGAGTTAAGTAAGGGCAATGACCCTCTTAGATCTTTAACTAAGGGGAAGGCATCTAGGGCTGGAAGAGACTCTTCTGGAAGAATTAGTGTTAGAAGAAGAGGTGGTGGGCATAAAAGGCGATACAGGGATATTGACTTTGACAGGAGGGAAAAATTTGGCGTGCCTGCTCGAGTTGCATCTATTGAATATGATCCTAATAGGAGTTCTAATATAGCTTTGCTTGTTTATGGGGATGGAGATAAGAGGTATATTATTGCTCCTAGGGGAATTAAGGTTGGTGATGTTTTGGAGAGTGGCCCAGGTTCTCCAATAAGGGTTGGTAATTCTTTGCCACTTGAAAATATTCCGGTTGGCAAGACAGTACATAATATTGAACTTAATATTGGAAGGGGTGGTCAGCTTGTAAGAGGTGCGGGGGGTTATGCTATGATACTTGCTTCTGAGGGAGATTACGTGACTGTTAAGCTTCCATCGGGCGAGATGCGCATGATTTTTAAGAAGTGTGTAGCAACCCTTGGAGAGGTTGGTAACGAAGATTATATGAATGTTTCTATTGGCAAGGCTGGCAAGAGTAGATGGCTTGGGAAGAGACCTAAGGTAAGAGGGGTTGCAATGAATCCTGTTGATCACCCACATGGTGGTGGTGAGGGTAAAACTTCTGGGGGTCGTCATCCTGTATCTCCTTGGGGACAACCAACTAAGGGATATAAAACTCGAAAGAAAAAGAAATACTCAGATAAGTTTATCATCAAGAGAAGAAATAAATAGGAGAGCGTAGTGGCAAGATCTATTAAAAAGGGACCTTTTATAGAAAAAAGTCTTTATCAAAAAGTTTTGGCATCCTCTGGGAGGGAAAAGAGAGTAGTTATTAAAACTTATTCTAGAGCTTCAACAATAATTCCTGAGATGGTGAGTCTTACTATATCTGTTTATAATGGGAAGTCTTTCATTCCCGTTTATATTACTGAGGATCTTGTTGGGCATAAGCTTGGTGAATTTTCACCGACAAGAATTTTTAGAGGACATGCTAAATCAGATAAGAAGGGAAGGAAATAGAGGTTATGTATGTAAATAGAAGGTATACAGCAAGAGGCAAAAATTTGCCATCTTCGCCGAAAAAAGTAAGGCCTATAGCTGATAATATACGGGGTAAGTCTTATATTGAGGCGGTTGCAATACTTTATTCTATGCCTAATAAGGGTGCTAAACTTTTAGGCAAGGTGGTTAAATCAGCCGCATCGAATGCGATATACCATAATAAAAATCTTTCTGAGGATATGATAGTTGTAAATAAGGTTATGGTGGATGATGGAAGAAGACGTAGGAGTATTTGGCCTAGGGCTAGAGGCAGGGCCGATAGACTTATTAACAGAAGTTGCCATATTTTTGTTGAAGTTAATGAAAAGATGCATGGTGGAGAATAACATATGGGTCAAAAAGTACATCCTTATAGCTTAAGATTGAAGATTAATAAGGATTGGAAGTCAAAGTGGTATTTTGATAAAAAGTTGTATTCTGAGATTCTTCACGAAGACTTCTTAATAAGGCGAGAAACAATGAAGTTCTTTAAAACAATTAGATTTGATATTGCGGATATTGAGATTATTAGAAATAACCTGCAGAGAGCGACTGTTGTAATTTCTACGCCAAGGCCTGGCTCTGTGATTGGAGTTAAGGGCGCTAATATTGAAAAAATTGGGCAATTGTTAGCTAGGAGAATATCTAAAAAAATTAATATTAAGATAAAAGAGATTAAGAAGCCAGAATTTGATGCTCAAATTATTGCTAACGGGATTGCGAAACAGATGGAGAATAGAGCTTCTTATAGAAAGCTTTTAAAGTCGGCACTTTCATCTTCTATTTCGAAAGGTATTCAGGGTATTAAACTTAAGGTCTCGGGTAGACTTGGTGGAGCTGAGATTGCTAGAAGTTTTGAAGTTAAGGAAGGAAGAATTCCTTTACATACCCTTAGAGCTAATATAGATTATGGTTTTGCTGAAGCTCAGACAACTTATGGTGTTATTGGTGTTAAAGTTTGGGTATTTAAGGGTGAAGTTTTAGGAAAGCAAATTAATTCAGATGCTGGTCAGGTAATTAATAGAAAGTCTTTACGAGAAAAGAATGAGAGTTTTAGTAGAAATAGATTAGTGGATGATAGGAATAGAAAAGTTTTAAATGAGAATAAGTTTTCTAAGGAAAAATCAGGGCTTGAGTCTAGGTTAAGGAATAATTCTTTTGGGAAAAAAGATGGTTCTGATGTATAAATCTTTAAGGAGAGTTAAATGTTAAGTCCTAAGAAGGTTAAATATAGGAAAAGGCAAAGAGGAAGACTTACTGGAGAAGCTCAAAAAGGTAACAAGATATCTTTTGGGGAGTATGGACTTGTATCTCTTGAGACATATTTTATTACTGCAAGGCAAATTGAGGCAGCTCGTGTTGCTATGACTCGTAGAGTTAAAAGAGGTGGTAAGGTTTGGATAAGAATATTTCCAGACATTCCTTATACTAAGAAGCCAGCTGAGACTAGGATGGGTAAGGGTAAGGGAGGCGTTGACCATTGGAATGCGCCTGTTAAGCTTGGAACTGTTATGTTTGAGATGGCTGGAGTAGCTAAGGAGCTTGCTGAGGAAGCTATGATGCTTGCTAGCTCCAAACTTCCGGTTAAAACTATATTTGTAGTAAGGCGAGATTTGAGGTGAGTTATGTTAAAAAAATTTAAAGATTTGACCCTTGAGGATATTGAAGCTAGAAGATTGGCTTTAAAGAAGGAATATATGGACTTAAGGTTTAAAGCTGTTGTTGGACATGTTGAAAATCCTTTAAAGAAGAGAGAGATGAGGCGAGATATTGCAAGGCTTAATACAATTATTCATGAATATGGTATGGGTATTAGGAAGGTTTAATTATATGTCAAGAGAAAATAAGAAAGAATTAATTGGGAAAGTTGTTAGTGATAAGATGAAAAAGACAATAGTTGTTGAAATTGTTCAAAGAAAGATGCACCCTATATATCACAAATACTTGAAAGTTAGCAGAAAAGTTAAGGCTCATGATGAAAAGGAAGAATCAAGAATTGGCGATAAGGTAAAAATTATTGAGGCTCGACCTATTAGTAAAGAGAAAAGGTGGATACTTGTTGGAGTTTTGGAGAAGTCAAAGTAATTTCAGTTATTTTTTATAGAGGAGATTAATATGGTTCAGATGCAGACATATTTAACAGTTGCTGACAATACAGGTGGCAAGATAGCGCAATGCATAAAAGTTCTTGGTGGTAGTAAGAAACGATATGCTAGGGTTGGAGACATAATCGTTATTGCTGTAAAGCAAGCAATTCCCAATTCGCCTATTAAGAAAGGAGATGTGCATAAAGCTGTGGTTGTTAGGACTTCGAAGGAAATAAGGCGTAAGAATGGAACTTATGTTAGATTTGATGATAATGCATGTGTTATACTTGATACTAATTTGAACCCAAGAGGCAAAAGAGTTTTTGGACCTGTTGCAAGAGAGCTCAGAGATGCCAATTTTATGAAAGTTGTTTCATTGGCTTCAGAGGTGATATAGGGGGTTATTTATGAAGACAAGGTTGAAGGTAGGTGACAATGTGAAGATTATCTGCGGCAAGGACAGAGGTAAAACGGGAAAAATTACTAGTATAGATAGAGCAAATCTTAAGGTTGTTGTTGAATCTTGTAATTTAGTTAAAAAGGTTATTAAAGCAAGGACACCTCAGGAAAAGAGTAAGATAATCAGTAAGGAAGCGGCTATGGCTATTTCAAATGTAATTTTGTTTGTAGGTGGTGTAACTTCAAGAACGGGAATTAGATTTGAAAATAATGAAAAAAAGAGATATCTTAAAAAGAATGGGGAGAATATTTAGCCTATGAGTTATGTTCCTGAGTTAAAGAAGTATTATAGGGATAGTATTATAAAAGAACTTGTTGGGGAATTTCAATATAAGTCTATTATGCAGGCTCCAAAGATAGAGAAAATAGTTGTTTCTGTGGGAGTTGGGGAAGCTGTTAAAAATAAAAAACTTTTAGATTCAGCTGTTTCTGAACTTAGTCAAATTACTGGGCAACGGGCTGTTAAGACGAAGGCTAAGAGGGCCATTGCTGGATTTAAGATTAGACAGGGTCAAGAAATAGGTGCTAAGGTTACTCTTCGAGGTAATATTATGTATGAGTTTTTGTACAAACTTATTAATTTAGCATTGCCCCGTGTTAAGGATTTTAGAGGAGTTGATAGCAATGCTTTTGATGGTAAGGGTAATTATTCTTTTGGAATAGCAGAGCAAATAATATTTTCTGAGATAGATTATGATAAAATAGAGAGGATATCTGGTTTGAATGTTACAGTAGTGACAACGGCTTTAAGCGATAGAGAAGGAAAAGCTTTGCTATCTAAATTTGGTATGCCGTTTAGTAATTAAAGGGATTTGTGTTTATGGCTAAAAGATCAATGATAGTTAAGGCTTTGCGAAAGCCTAAGTATATAACAAGGCAAAAGAATAGATGTAAATTATGTGGGCGTCCAAAGGGTTATATGAGAGATTTTAGTATGTGTCGTATATGTTTTAGGAAACATGCATCATCAGGGTTAGTTCCTGGTGTTTCAAAATCAAGCTGGTAAGGAGAATTTATGGCGGTTACGCATTCAGTGGGAGATATGTTAACTAAGATAAGAAATGCAAGTAGAGTTAAGCATGAATCTGTGAGTTTGAAGATGTCTAATATAAATAAGGCAATTTTAGACATTCTTAAGGAAGAAGGATACATTAGGGATTATAGTATATTTGACAAGAATGGTATTTCTTTTATTAAGGCAATGCTAAGTTATGATCATAAAAGAAATTCAGCTATAAATAGAATAGATGCTATTTCAACTCCTGGTAGGAAGGTTTATTCTGCATATAAAAATATGCCGAGAATAAAAAACGGATATGGTATATTAATAGTTTCTTCTTCTAAGGGCGTTATTACCGGTAAAAAGGCTAAGGATAATAAAGTAGGTGGTGAGTTAATTTGCTCAGTTTGGTAAGGTGAGAGGTAGATAAAGTATGTCACGGATTGGTAAACTTCCTATCAAGATGTTAGATTCTGTTAGGGTTGATATTAAGGACAATGTAGTAATGGTTGAAGGGAAGAAAGGTAAGCTAAGTCAGGAGATAAAGAATAATATTCGGGTTAAAATTGAAAATGGTAATATTGCTGTTGAGCGTACCTTGGAAGATAAGCAGACAAGGGCTTTTCATGGTCTTTATAGAAGTTTGATTTTTAATATGGTTAAGGGAGTAACTGATGGATTTTCAAAATCTCTTACTATTAATGGTATAGGATACAGAGTCGAGCAACAAGGAAAGAGTCTTTTTTTTAACTTGGGATATTCAACGCAATTTGAATATGTAATTCCTGAGGGAATTACTATTAAGATTGATGGTAATACTAAAATTGCTGTTGAGGGAATAGATAAGTGTAGAGTTGGGCAGGTTGCTGCTGAGATTAGAGGTTTGAAAATTCCAGAGCCTTATAAGGGGAAGGGAATTAGATATGATAATGAAGTAATCAAGCGAAAAGTAGGAAAGTCAGGAGTAAAAAAATAGATTTTAGGTGAGTATTTATGAAAAAAATAAAAGAGACTGAAAAAAGAAATGTAAAACGCAAGAGAAGAATAAGAGATAGAATTGGGCTTGGTGTTACAGATAGACCTAGAATCACGATTTTTAAGTCCAATAGGTATTTTTATGCTCAAGTTGTTGATGATACAGTGGGGCATACTCTTGCGAGTGTTTCTACTATTGAGAAAGGTCTTAAATTAAACAAAAATATCGATAATGTGATGAAACTCGGTGAGATTCTTGCAAAAAGACTTAAGGATAAAAATATTAGTAGACTTATTTTTGATAGGAACGGTTATAAATATCATGGTCTTATTGCAAGTTTTGCAACCTCTTTGCGAGAAGCTGGTATTGATATTTAGGGGGAAATTATAGTGGAAACTCAAGTTCATAAAAAACAAATAGAGAAATTAATATCACTTAATAGGGTTACTAAGGTTGTAAAAGGGGGAAGAAGGTTTTCTTTTGCTGCTTTTATGGTTGTTGGCGATGGAGAAGGACAGGTTGGTTGGGGATTTGGTAAGGCCAATGATGCTAGTGATGCGATTAAGAAGAGCTTAACAAATGCTAGGAAGAATTTAAGGTTTGTTCCTGTTAGGAAAGGTACCCTCCCTCATATGGTTATTGGGGACTTTAAAAAAGCTAAGGTTTTAATTAAACCAGCTACTCATGGTACTGGTATTATTGCGGGTGGACCTGTACGTTCTGTAATGGAAGCATTGGGAGTTCATGATATTTTAAGCAAATCTCTTGGTTCAAATAATTCTATGAATGTGGTAAAGGCAACTTTTAAAGCATTTGATTTGGTCTTGGATGCTAGAAAGGTTGCGGGAATAAGAGGAAAAACTTTAAGGACTTTATGGGGTTAGTTTATGGTTAAGAGAAAATTAAGACTTCAGTTGAAGCAAGCGAGGTTTCAAACCTCAAGATCTAGGCTTAAAAATAAGGCTTTTATTAAAAGGATGGAAGGAAACAGAGAAGTTATTGTTAAGAGTGGTATTAGAGTTGAGGTTGAGCTTAGGAGAAGTCTTATCGGGAAATTAGATAGCAAGGTTAGAACATTGAGAGCTTTGGGTTTGAAGAAAATAGGGGACAGAAAAATCCATATTTTAAACAAGTCTATTAAAGGTATGCTTAATGAGATAGTTAGTATGGTTTTGTTAAGTGAGGTAAGGAATGATTAAGTTAAAGAGACCTTTGGGAGCTAATAAGTCTCGAAAGGTTGTAGGTAGGGGTCCAGGATCTGGACTGGGAAAGACATCTGGTCGAGGTCAAAAGGGTCAGAGAGCCAGAAATACCTCTCCAAGGCCCGGTTTTGAGGGGGGCCAGACTCCTCTTTATAGAAGGTTACCAAGAAGAGGCTTCTCTAATCATGATTACAAGGTTAAGTATGAGATTGTAGGGCTTGGAGATGTAGATAGGAAATTTGAGACTGGAGATTTGGTGAACTATAGTACTTTGTGTGCGAGGGGGCTTGTGAGTAAAAAAGTTAAAAATGTTAAGGTTTTATCTAATGGTAATCTCACTAAGAAGGTTGATTTTGAAATCTTTCGTATTTCGAAATCCGCTGAAGACCTTGTAACAAAGCTTGGGTGTAGTATTAAATTAGTTTAGAATGGTAGTGAAATGAAAGGGTTATTTTTCAATTTATTTAATATTGGGGATTTAAGAAATAAGTTTTTATTTACTTTGTTTATTCTTTTTATTTTTAGAGTTGGATCTTACTTGCCAATACCAGGAATAGATCCTGTAGCTCTTAGAAGTTATTTTAAGGCACAATCAGATTTTTCAATCACCAATTATTTTGATTTTTTTTCAGGTGGTGCTTTTAGTAATTTTTCTGTGTTTATGCTTAGCATAGGTCCTTATATTTCAGCGTCAATTATTATTCAGCTTCTTGTTTATTCTTTCCCTTCTCTTAAAAAGATGCAGGACGGGGATGGCGGCAGGAAGAAAATAAAAAAATATACAAAATATTTAACAATTGTTGCGGCAGTAGCTCAAGGATATGCTACGAGTCTTTATGCTAAGAGTATTCCAGGTGCGCTTAATATGCCGTTTAATAGATATATTTTTATTGCTATCTTAACAGTTACAACGGGTACTTTTATTCTTTTATGGCTTGGTGAACAAATTAATCAAAGAGGAATTGGAAACGGTGCTTCTTTAATAATTTTTTCAGGAATAGTAGTTAGACTTCAAGCGGCTTTGTTTAATTTATTTCAAGGTATGCGAGATCCTTCTCAGAATATTAATCCTGTTTTTGTAATATTGGTTTTAAGCATTTTTGTTTTGGTTGTCATACTAATCATATACGAATATAAGGCACAAAGAAGGATTGCTATTCATTATGCTAGAGCAAATTCTAAAAATACGGTTAGTTCTTATTTACCAATAAAGCTTAATCCATCGGGCGTTTTGCCTGTTATTTTTGCGTCTGTGCTTATTACTCTGCCTTTGCAAATTTTGAGTGGATTTGCTGAAACTTCTTCGCTTTCGAGGCAAATTTTATCTTATTTAAGACCCAATGGATCTTATTATACTCTATTGAATGTCATTTTAATAATAGGATTTACATATTTTTATTCGAAAATACAATTAAGTCCAAAAGATATAAGTAATAATATTAGAAAAAATGGGGGCACTATCCCCGGGATAAAGTCTGATGAGATGGAAAGTTATTTGGATTATATCATGAACAGAACATTATTTTCAGGTTCTATTTTTTTGTCTATTATTGCAATTATTCCGTTTTTAGTACAGAATATTTTTAGATTTCCTTATGATGTCTCAAGAATTATGGGTAGTTCTTCATTGCTTATTATGGTGGGAGTGGCTCTTGACACATTAATACAGATTGATGCGTATTTAAAGACTCAAGGATTGTCTCGTGGAACTAGTAAAAAATATGCTTTTTTGCAAAAAATTTAGGAGTAATTTATGAAAGTTAGAGTGAGTGTGAAGCCAATTTGTGAGAAATGTAAAGTAATAAAGAGAAAAGGTGTTTTGAGAATTATTTGTGATAATCTAAAGCATAAACAAAGACAAAGATAAGGGGAGATAATGGCTAGAATAGCAGGAATAGATTTGCCAAATAATAAACAACTTCAAATAGCTCTTACATCTATTTATGGCATAGGAAGAACTAGGGCTTTAGAGATTTGCAGAAAAACAGATGTTTTACCGGACAAAAAGGCTAAGGACTTAGATAATGATGAGATTAATAGACTTAGAAGAATAGTTGAGAGTGATTATGTTGTTGAGGGCAAACTTAGGAGTGAATTGGCTATGTCTATTAAGAGACTTATGGACATTGCATGCTATAGAGGACTTAGGCATAGGAAGGGTTTGCCTTTGAGAGGACAGAGAACTAAAACTAATGCAAGAACTAGGAAAGGTAAGAGAAAAACTGTAGCTAATAAGAAAGTAGCTACTAAATAAAGATGTTTTACATATGGAGGGAAAAGATTGAATGCAAGAGTATCAACTAACAAAAAAAAGGTAAAAAGAAGCATTGGAGAGGGTAATGTTTATATACAAGCTACTTTTAATAATACAATTGTAACTGTATCTGACATAAGAGGCAATACTTTGGCTTGGGCAAGTGCTGGTGGTATGGGTTTTAAGGGTGCTAAAAAATCAACTCCGTATGCTGCGCAGATAACTGCGGAATCTGCTTTGGGTAAGGTTAAGGATTTTGGGATTAATTATGTTCATGTTTTTGTTAAAGGTCCAGGAATTGGTAGGGAGTCTGCCATACGAGCTGTAGGATCAACGGGTATGGTTGTGAGGTCAATCTCTGATGTTACTCCAATACCTCATAATGGGTGTAGACCTAAGAAAACCAGACGAGTTTAGTTGAAAGGAGCTACTGATGTCTTTAGAAAAACTTTTGAAAGATTTTACTATACCTGATAGGATTGAGTTTTTAAGAGGAGAGGATGATGGCTCTTATGGAAAGTTTATAATATATCCTTTTGAAAAAGGTTTTGGAGTTACTATTGGGAATACTTTAAGACGAGTTTTATTATCTTCTATTGAAGGCTATGCTATTTCTGCTATGAGAATTCAGTCTAATATAGGTGGATCCTTAAAGATTGTTTCAAGTGAATTTGATTTAATACCTGGCGTTGTGGAAGATACTCTTGAAGTAATTGCTAATATTAAAAACATTCATTTAAGGTTAGATGAGGGGGTTAACAGTGCAACAATAAGTTTTACTGTTAATGGCAAGGATACTGATGTTTTAAAGGCAGCCCATCTTGCAAGAGAGGGTGTTGAGGTATTCAATAAAGATTTGGTAATTGCTACACTCTCGAGTGATGTGAGTTTAGATTTTGAATTTCAAGTCAATTATGGAAGAGGTTATGTCTCTTCTGAGCAAAATTCACAATATTTAGAAGAAGTTAATACTATTGCGCTTGATTCTATATTTTCTCCAATAGAAAAGGTATCATATTTTATTGAAGATACTAGGGTTGGACAAAGGTCTGATTATGATAAGCTTGTTATGGAGATTTGGACAACAGGTGTTATTAGTGCTAGGGATGCAATAAAAAAGGCAGCCTCTATAGTGCGAGATTTTTTACTCCCATTGATGAATTTTGAAGATAAGGTTATTCATTCTATTGAGAATTCTGAATTGAAAGATTCTGATTTGCTTGATATGAGTGTTGAAAAACTAGACTTATCTGTCAGATCTTTAAATTGTTTAACTAAGGAAAACGTTAAGACCTTAGGAGAGCTTATCAGTAAGAGCTCGGATGAGCTCTCAAGGGCGAGAAATTTTGGGAAAAAAAGTCTAGAAGAGATAATTGAAAAACTCAATGTTTATGGATTATTTTTAGGAATGGCTAAGGCAGAGGCTCTTAAGGTATTGAGTAAAAACGATAAGATTAGGTAAAGAGGAGACCATTTTTGCATGAAAACTAGGGTAGGATTTAATAGGCTAGATAGAAAATCAAGTCATAGAAAGGCACTTTTAAGAAATATGGTAATTTCTCTTTTGAAGTATGAGAGAATAACTTCTACTAAGGTAAAGGTAAGTGAGGTTAAGCGATTTGCTGAGAAGTTGATTACTAGAGCTAAAGTTGATAGTGTTCACAATAGGAGAGAAGTGTCAAAGTTTATACATGATAAATATGTTCTAAATAAATTATTTACTAAAATTTCCCCTATCTTTAAAGAAAGAAAGGGTGGTTATACTAGGGTTATTAAACTAGGGCAAAGGTATGGAGATGCAGCTGAGATGGCAATTCTTGAACTAGTTGACAAAACTTTGGAAGAAAAATAATAGTCTTAGATATTAAGTATGTCCTTCTAAGGAGTTATATTTAATTGGTTTAATAGAATAGGAGGCAAATGATATGCTATATATTATTTCTTCTTCTATTCTTGCTGGCGTTATATTAGGGTTTGCGATAAGGATTATTTTAAGTAGATTTTCTTTATTAAATTTAGATAAAAAGCTAAAAAAAGTAAAAGAGGAAGCAGTCTTAGAGATAGAAAATGAGAAAAAGCAAATTATTTCGAATGCAAAAGCTCAAATGCTTAAAGATAAAAACCAGCAAGATAGGGAGATAAGAGAGCGAAAAAATGAAGTTTTTAATATAGAACGAAGGCTATTACAAAGGGAAGAAACTTTAGATAAGAGAATGTCGGCTCTTGATAAGCAACAAAATAGAATTGATTTTAAGCTTAAGGAATTTGAACAAAAAGAAAAAACAATAAGAGATAAGGAAATATCTCTTATTAAGAAGTTGGAAAGTATTTCTGGTCTTACAAAAGAAGAAGCAAAAAAAATTGTAATTGAGAAGATTGAAAATGAAGCTAAAAGAGATGCACAAGTAATTATTAATAAAAGCGAGCAAGAAGCTCAGCTTTTAGCAGATAAGGTGTCAAAGGATATATTGGTTTCTACTATGCAACGCATAGTAACAGAGGTTAGTTCTGAGTTTACTATTGCTTCTGTTGAACTGCCTAATGATGAGATGAAGGGTAGAATAATCGGTAAAGAAGGGCGTAACATTAGGGTTCTTGAAACATTAATAGGTGCAGATATTATTATTGACGATACTCCTGAAGCTGTTGTTATATCTTGTTTTGATCCAGTGAGAAAGGAGATAGCTAAGAGAACTCTTGAGAGACTTATTACAGATGGAAGAATCCATCCCGCAAGAATTGAGGAAGTTGTATACAGCGTTACTAATGAGATTAATAATATTATTCTTGAGGAAGGCGAGAAGGTAGTATTTGATTTAAATATTCATGGCCTTGACAAGAGGCTTATTAGAGGTCTTGGAAGACTATACTTTAGGAGTAGTTATGGTCAGAATGTTTTAAGCCATTCAAAGGAGACGGCAATAATAGGAGAAATTTTAGCTAAGGAGATGAAGCTGGATCCTGTTGTCGTAAAGCGTGCGTGCCTTTTGCACGATATTGGTAAGGGGATGGAAAGTATTTCCGAAAATAGCGAAGGACATGCTATTACGGGTGCTGAACTTGCTCAGAGTTGTGGCGAGAGCGATATTGTTGTTAATGCCATTGCTGCCCATCATAATGAAATAAAACCCGAAAGCATTGAGGCTATTGTTGTTCAGATAGCTGATGCTATTTCCGCATCTCGTCCTGGCGCGAGACGTGAGAGTCTTAATAACTATATAAATAGACTTAAGAGACTGGAAGAGATTGCTTATAGCTTTGAGGGTGTTCAGAAATGTTATGCAATTCAGGCAGGCCGTGAAGTTAGGATTATTGTTGACAATTTATTAGTTAATGACGAGAAAGCTACTATGCTTGCAAGAGACATTGCAAAGAAAATAGAAGCTGAAATGAGATATCCAGGTAAAATAAAAGTTACTATTATTCGTGAGACTAGAGTTATTGAATATGCACGATAGTGGCGTTATCAAGACTTTGATGATTGGAGATATAATAGGTGATGCGGGACTTAAAAAGGTTTTTTTTAATCTTAAGAGCCTTAAGAATAAATATAATATAGATCTTACAATTGTTAATGGAGAAAATTCATCGGGGGGATTTGGAATTACTCCAGAGATAGCAGACAATCTTTTTAGAGCTGGCGTGAATGTTATTACTACAGGTAATCATGTTTATGCTAATAATAGTATAAAAGAATATTTAAACAAGCAGGAGTATATTTTAAGACCAAATAATTTTTCAGATTTGCTTGAGGGTCATGGGTATTGTGTTTTAAATGTTAGAAATGAAAAAGTGGCTGTTATTAATATTCAAGGATTTTTAGGGATGACTTTTATTGTTAAGAATCCTTTTGAGAATGTAAAAAAATTTGTGAATATGATTGGCATTAAGGTTAAAACCATTTTCGTTGATTTTCATGCTGAGAGTAATTATGAGAAAGAAAGTTTTGGATATTTTTTGGATGGATTTGTAACAGGGGTTGTTGGTACTCATACGCATATAATGACTCAGGATGAAAGGATTTTAGAGAAGGGTACTGCTTATATTAGCGATCTTGGCATGACTGGTAGTCTGAATTCTGTTATAGGATTTAGTCCTGAAATTTCTCTTAAAGGGTTGCTTGAATATACATCTTTGCGAACAGAAGTTGTTGAAGAGAATGTTGTTGTACAAGGAGTAGTTATTACTTCTCATTTAAAGACGGGGCGTGCTTTGAAAATTGAAAGAATACAAAAATAGTTTGCTAAATTTACTTTGCAAACGTTATCCTAGTTTAACAAGAGAAGAGTTGACAGTTTTAATTTTGACCGGCAAGGCGTATGTTAATTCTCACAAGGAAAGAAATCCTAAAGTTTTATTATTAAAGACTAGCAAGATCAATTTAGTAATCAGTGAATCTAGACGATTTGTTTCAAGAGGAGGTAATAAGCTTTTTGAAGCTTTGGAAACATTTAAAATTACAGTTAGAGATAAAATTTGTGTTGATGTTGGAGCTTCAACGGGGGGTTTTACGGATTGTCTTTTACAGGAAGGTGCAAAGTTGGTTTACTCAATTGATGTTGGATTTAATCAGATTTCTTATAGGCTAAGGATTGACTCTAGGGTGAGAGTTTTTGAAAAGACTAATATTTTTGATATTAAACAATTTGATATACCTCCTAATTTGGCTGTTATTGATGTTTCTTTTAGATCTGCAGTTAGCATATGTGCAAATTTAATTGATAAGCTTGTCGATAAGTTTATCATTGTTCTTATTAAGCCTCAATTTGAACTTAAAGGATTGGATCTAAATATAAAAGGTTTCAGTGGCGTGGTTGAGAATAAATATTTAAGTCAAATATTAGATAAGGTAATTAGGAAATTTTATGATAGCAACCTACAGGTTAAGAATATATTAAAGCTTAAAACCAAAGGCCGGAAGGGGAATCAGGAACTTATGTTTTGGGTTGTTAAGGATAGTTTAGTAAATCTTGAACAATCCCTTGCACTGCTTAGAGACATTAATTTTTAGTACTATTCAAGATTGTCCTTGTCTAGGATACCTGAAAAGTCTAGATTTAAGTCTTCAAGTATTATGGGATTATTTTCAATTTTTAAAGTTATTCTGTTAATGCCTTGAATTTCAAGACATGTTAAGATGATCTGATTTATCTGATTGATGGTTCCTTCTACACCGAAGCTATTTTCATAAAACTCCTTAGATAGGTTTATGTGTGCAGTTCCATCATTTGTACTTAAAGTTAGTATTTTGGTATTAATCGGAATTAGGCTTAGGAAGTTATTTTTAAGTTCATATTCGTTTGGCCCATTAATTAGTGCCTTTAGAGTTTCTTCAAGGATATTTTTGTCATAGTGAATAGTTCTTTTAACGTCTTGCTTTAGAAAATGACCTTCAGCGGTCACTTTGATAAAGTATAGTTTGACTTCTTTTTTATTTTTAGAATGTTTTTGTTGCTGATATTTAAATTCTTCTTCAATTTTTTGTATTTCAGGTGGTTTGATTAAAAATTTCTCATTACTAAGTATTTCAATAGTATCGCTTTTTGTATTATCTAGTTCTGCTTCTATTGCTCTGTTGGATTTGGATGGATTAAGTTCAAAATCTTCATGATTGCTAATTTGTTCATTAAATATATTCTTAATTAGTGAATTTTTGATTATCAGTAGTAAACATAATCCTGTTAGGAAAATTGCAAATAATACTAAGAATATATCTATCTTATTAAATTTACTTTTTTTGCGCCTATTCCTTTTTTTTCTTATCAATTGAATATCCGTTTATAATTGGCATAAACATATAATATTTGATATTATAATAAAAATAGCTACATAAAGGAAGATACAAATTGGCTTTGATTGATTCTAAAATTCAAGATTATAAAAGTGTTCTCATTGTTGGCAGACCAAATGTTGGAAAATCTACTTTATTTAATAAAGTTTTAAGCTCACAAAGAAGCATTACTGATAAAACTTACGGAGTTACGAGAGATTTAGTTAAAGAGATTTGTACTGTAGATTCTTCTAAGTTCTATTTGATTGATACCGGTGGATTTACACTGTTAAAGGATGAACTTAGTCAGCTTGTAGTTGGAAAGGTTCTAAGCTTGCTTGATAGTATTTCTTTAATTCTGCTTGTTTTGGATGTAAATGAAATGTTATCAGAGGATTATGAGCTTATTGAAAGGCTAAGAAAATATAGTGGTAAGATAGTTTTGATATTAAATAAAATAGATAGCTATCATAAGGAGTCTTTGGCATGTGAGTTTCAGAAATTAGGTTTTAAAAAGAGCTTTTTAGTTAGTGCAATTCATGGAAAAGGAGTTAATGCTTTAAGGGTTTTTTTGAAAAACTCAGTTGGTAAATTTGCGAATGATGATGAAAATATTGACGTTAAAATTGGTATTATAGGAAAACCAAATTCAGGCAAGTCTACTCTTATTAATTTTTTAGCAGGACATGAGGTTTCAATTGTGTCTCATATGGCTGGCACTACAAGAGATTTTATTAAAACAAAGTTTCAAAGAAATAATAAGACATTCGAACTCATTGATACAGCTGGAATAAGACGAAGATCGAGAGTAAGTGAACTTATTGAACATTATTCTGTAAGCAGGGCCTTAAGAGCAATTGATATGGTGGATATTGTCTTTTTATTAATTGATACTAATGAAGACTTGACAGCTCAAGATAAGAAAATTGCTCATTATGCAGCTAAGAAGGGTAAGGGCATTATTATTGTGTTTACCAAATGGGATTTTGTGGAGTCAAAGAGAGCATATTTTGAGGCCTTAAAGAAGCGTGTTAAGTTTTTTTTTCCTATTTTAAATTTTGCTCCTATCTTGAAAATATCCGTGCATAAAAAAGTGGGTTTAGATAGTCTTTTTAGTGAAGCTCTTAAATTAAAGAGGCAACTTGAACTTAAGATAAATACTGCTGATTTGAATAAAATGTTAAGTTTATGGATTAAGGATTATCATTTGAATGCTTCACATAAAGTGAGGTATATAACTCAGATTAGTGTTAATCCCGTTAAATTTATTTTATTTGCGAATAAAATAAATAATTTCCCAAATTCTTACTATAATTATTTAGTAAATAATATTCGTAAAATTGGGTATCAAAATATTCCAATTTTAATAGAGCTCAGAGAGAAGGTAAGAGATTTAAAGTGAGATATGTATTTTTATTTTTAATAGTTAGCAATCTAAATCTCTTCGCGTTTGAGAATTTTTTTTATGATTTTACTGTTAGGTCAACTTATTCACAATATTTCGATTCAAGCAATACTGTTGAGAGAGTAAAACCTCAAAAATATTATATTTCAGATGATTATTATGTTGAAGTGTCAAGTTTAATAGCAAGAGATTATGTTTACTATTCTTTTTTCAATCGAAAGGATGATATATCTTACATTTTTCCAGGTTCTTATGTGATTAAGGTTGGGAAGAATGGCATTGAACAGATAAAAATATTCTTTATAAATAGAGCAGATACTTTTATTAGGATAAAACCAGGCGATATGCATTCTAGTGCTGATTTTTATTTAATAAATACTTTAGTTCATAAAGATGTTAAGTTGCCTTTTAAAATTCGTGATATTGCTACTGGGTCTTTTCTAGATATTGCTAAATGTGTTGGCAATTTCATTGATTTGAAGTTTTTTATTCCTAAATATTTTGAGGTTTATGATAATGTTGCAAGTATTGTTGATGAGTTTAGGGCATTTTTTAAGTCTTCATATTCTATCCCTGAGGTTTATGATGGTGCTATGAATGAGGTGGGTGAGATGGTGTATATTGAAACGGGTATGCCTCAAAGAAAGCCTGAGGGATTTAATTGTTCTGGATTTGGTAAGTGGGTAGCTGATTCAATTTATCAGACAATTACTGGAAGACTTTTAAAAATAGAAGACCTTAAAATTAAGCATATTGGAATTAGGGGGAATAGTTTTACTAAGCATTATGAATTTAGTAAAGATCCATTTTTTGGACTTGATTGGACTCGCAATATTGCATACAAGCTTAAAAATATTAATACTAAGTTAGATTTGTCTAGAGTTAGGGAGACAGATGTTAATAGTGTTAGGTTCCTTGAATATGTTGACAATCGTGGATATGAGATTGATAATTTAGAATTTGTTTTGTATTACTTGGCATTAAATGAGCCTGGCTATATGTATTTTGCCTCTATTAATACAACTATGAATGGATTTCCTGGGAAGGTGTTTCATAGCCATGTTGTTGTATTATTTCCATTTATTGATAGGGAAGCGATTTTTAGAATATCTGTGATGGAAGTTAACAATGAAACTTCCATTAAATCACTTAAAGATAGGTACCCAAATGCATACGTTCATTTAGTTAGAGTAAAAGTTCCAAAGAGTATATCTATAGTTCCAATACCTAAGGAAATGAATAATTAGCTATTATGATAAAGGCTGTAGTATTTGATCTTGATGGGACTCTTTATCCTGAGATTGGGATGAATTTATTGATGTTACCTGAATTTTTAAGAAATATTAGGTTTTTCTTGGCTTTTAAAAGGGTGAGAAAGGAAATAAGGGTTTTTCAAAGTGGAAGGAGTGTTCCTTCTAATAGAGATGAGTTAATGTCTACGCAAGTTGAAATGCTTGCTAATTATTTAGGGTTTAATAAGGATAGATGTGAATTTTTATTAAATAAAATATATTATGGGGAGACTTTTGGAAATAAATTTAGAAGTCTAAAACCGTATTCTGGCGTTCATAATTTGATTTATTCTCTTAAATCTAGGGGAGTAAAATTGGGCGTGATGTCAGATTTTCCGATTGCAACTCGTTTAAGCAATTTGTTGGGTATTAAGGATAGTTTTTGGGATATTCTTTATTCCTCAGAAGATACCGGTTACTTAAAGCCAAATAAGATGGCCTTTTTAAGAATTACAGATGAGTTGGGTATCAATCATCAGCATGTTTTGTATGTTGGGAATTCTTATGAATATGATATTTTAGGTGCTAACAATGTTTTGATGAGAACAGCTTATTTTTGTAAGAAAAGATTGTTTGGTGATGTGAAGTGTGATTTTATTTTTAGTAATTATAAAGACTTGCAAGAATATATACTTTTGAATATATAGAGTATGGGTAAAATATTTTATGATAGATTTTGTAACCATTTTGGTTAATCTTTTATTAGTTTTTATAGTTTTATTGGTCTATCGACAGTATGATAGACGTTCAAGGGCTTTAGATAAGATTAAAAAATTTATTGATATTGCTAAGGACAACCTTGAAGATTTTATTGATGAGAAAACAAAAGAAATCAATAATCTTGCTGTTGACATGGAAGCGTATCAACGCTCTAGTATAGAGATTATAAAAAAAATAGATGAAGTCCAGCAGAAGATTAAAAATAAAAGTAATGATTTTGCAGAAGTCGAGAAGAAAATTTCCTATCACGATTCTATGCTTAAGGAGCTGGATGACATGGCTCTTAAAGTTCAAGATAATATACAAAGACTTCAAGTTGATGGAAAAATCGTAGATAAGCTTTCAAAAACTTTGAGGGGATTTAATACTCAGATTGATTCTATTGATTCTAGGTTGAATTCCGTTTTTGAAAAATTTGATAAGACAAATAAGGATAATCTTGAGGCAATTAAGGTTGAGAGCTGGGATAAATTCGATAGTACCATTAAAGACCTTAATTTGAGAATGAGTAGTCTAGATAAGGAACTTATGTCTTATCAGGAGTCTGTGGTAAACCTTGAAGAAAGAAAGATGGAAATTTTAGATAAGGGCAATGATAAGCTTGAGGGAGAATTTAATAAGTTTCTGTCTAAGGTTGAATCTAGTATTAACAATTACAATAAATCAATAGAAGATTCTTTTGTTATTTACGAAGATAAATATAAATCAATAGAAAATTCTATTGAGCTTATCGTTGAGAGAGTTAAAACTCAGATTAATGATAAGAAAGATTTTATTTTAACTAGACTGAATGAAGAGCTACAGGTAAAATTTGACGAAGTCTTTATGTATGTTGATGAGCGCTCTATTCAAATGAGAGATAAACTCGAAGATAAATTGATATTGATAGACAATGAAATCTCTTCTGTAAGTTCTGTTTTTAAGGATAATGCGTATTCTAGGCTTAATTCTATCGAGGAGACTATAAAGCAAGAAATAAGACAGTATGAAGAACAAGTTGCAGACATTTTTGATCAATTTAGATTGCAAATTGAATCTAATGTTGGGGATGTTTACAAAGAATATGATAATAAGATAAATCAGTTTAATAAGGATATAAGAGAGAGAATAGATCTTAGTTTGGAAGATGCTAATTCTAGGATGGAGAGTGTACAAAGTGATGTTAAGACATTGCTTGGCGATCTTGAAAAGGATTCTAATAAGATATATGTTGAATTTAAGGAGAAAGTTAAAGATGATATTAACCAGTTTAGCGAGAGTGTGTATTCAAAAATGAATGATATTGGAGGTAAACTGGAATCGAGACTTTCAGGTATTAGTGCAGATATTCATGACAAGATTTCCAAGTTAGATAGTGGCTTATATTCAGATCTTAAAGAAATTAATGAGAGGCTTGT
The DNA here is from genome assembly GCF_003076595.1 of Candidatus Borreliella tachyglossi. Lineage (NCBI taxonomy): Bacteria > Pseudomonadati > Spirochaetota > Spirochaetia > Spirochaetales > Borreliaceae > Borrelia > Candidatus Borrelia tachyglossi. The sequence continues at coordinate 534,803 of NZ_CP025785.1, forward strand.
TAATAATTATTCATATTTAGATGGTAGCATTAATTCAAAATATGAAGTTCTTTTAGAATCTTTAAATTTGAAAAGTAGTGAGCTTGAGATTCAAATGGATAGCAAGTATAAAAATATTGCAGATAAACTTGAGAGTGATATTGATGATTTTAATATTAAATATAGTGAAAAGTTTAATATCGTCTCTGAGAAGTCAAATTCGGACTATCAAAAATTTGAAGTTACTAGTCAAAAATTAGAAGAAGAAATAAGGTCTTTAAATGATTTATTGACTCAAGATTTTGAGATTTTAAGGAGAGATTTTGAATCCAATTTTATACGAATAAGTGATGATGTTAGCAATGAGGTGTCTAATTTAAAGAGTACTTACAGTGGGGATATAGGTGAATTTGTTAGTCAGATGGAATCTATTAAATTGCAGTACGAACATTGGCAGCAGGAGGCTAAATCTAATTTAGAGAATATTGAATCTCATTTGAATAAAACCAATGAAGAATTTTTAATTTTGATTGAGGTTCAAAGGGCAAAAGGAAAAGAGCTTAGTGAAAATATTTTCAAGGAACTCTCAGAGCATATTCAAAAGAAGGCAATGGATATGCACGGTGATTGGAAAGATGAGCTTATTGCTTTAAATAAATCTTTACTTGATATTAAAATTTCAAGTGAAGAATTCCTTTTATCAGCTTCTTCAAAAGTAGAGTCTTTAGAAAAAGATGTTAGCGAGAGACTTGAATATGTTTCATCAAAAACGGAGGATTTTGAAAATTCAGTATTAGAAAAGTATAAAGAGCTAAGGGATATCTCGTATACGAAGAGTGATGAGACTTTATCAGGAGTTAAGGAATTTATTGATAATCAAGCAGAGATAATCCATGATAAGGTTATTATGATGCTTAATGGGCTTAATGAGGGATTTTCTGATAAAGAGGAGTTAATTAAAAATAAAATAGAGGAGTTTGATTATAAGCTTAAGGACTTCAAACTTGAGTGTGAAGATGTTTTAAATAATTTTAGGTCAGACCTTGATGGATTTATTGCAACTAGGTTGCAAAAAGTGTCTGAAATTAAGATAGATAATCAGAAGCAGATAGACAATTTTCTAAATAAAATATCTGAAGACATTTTAAATAGAAAAGATATTCTGAATAGTGAGGTAGATAATAAACTTAATGATTGGCAAGGAAAATTAAGTGAGATAGCAGTTAATGTTGAGAATGTATTATCGTCAGGGAAAGTTGATATGAACTCAATAAATTCTGAAATAGCTTTAAAGGTTAAGGATCTGAAAACTACTGTTGAGGGACTTGAGAGTTATTATCTTGAGAAAATAGATGAGTTTAGAAATCAAGGGAACATATATTCGGATGAACTTCTGAAAAATATTATGAATCATTTTGATGCGGATACTAAAGAGCTTGAGGAAAGCTTATCTAAGAAATTTGCTACAGTTTTAGAAAAATCGGAAGAGTTTGTTAAGGAAGTTGATAGCTTGTTGCAGGATAAAAGGACAGATATTACTTCATTTCAGGCAAATATTGATGTTACTCTTGATTCTCTTAATGTAAGATTTAATGATGTAAATAAGGAAATTAATGATAAATATAATGAGGTAATATCTAATGCTAGAGGATATTCAGAAGCTCTTTCAAATAAATTAGAGAATGAAATAGTATATGAGATTGAAAATATAACTAGGAGATTGACAGACAAACTAGATATTCTTAGCAAGAATATGGATGAAAATTTAGCTAATTTTAAAGTATCTTTTGATGTATCCAAGTATCAAGTTGAAAATTTTGAAATTAAGATTAAAGATCTAGTAGACAAAGAAGAGTTAAGAATTAGTAGATTTTTGGAAGAAATTGAACAGCAGTATAAATTGAGACGAGAAGAGGCAGTTGATTACAAAAGGATCATAGATAATGATGTTGCTCAACTTAGGGAACGGTTTTTAGAGATAATTAATGAACTTAAGAATAACATTGAAGATAAATCTGAGTTTTTAAATGATCTTTATAAAGAGAGATTTAAAATTATTGAGAATAATCTTGAGGGAAGATATTCAACATTTTTAATGGAGAGCGAAGATGTTGTTTCAAAGATTAGAGATGAAATAGATAAGATGGCAACAGATAATGATGAAAATTTGAGGCTAAAAAAGTATGAGATGGATCGTAGTTTTGAGACAATAGAAAAAAGATCGAAAGAAATTCTAGAATTTGAAGAGGGTTTAAGGGCAAGGATACAAGAGAATAACGATAAAATAAATTATCAATTAGGTATAATTAAATCTGATATTGAAAAGGAAATGAAATCTCAATTTGATTCGTATATAATGAAGGCGCATGTTTCAATTGACGAAGAGATTGCAAAATATGAGCATGAAGTTAAGGAAAAAATATCTTCTCTTATGTTAGTCGAGAAAACTTTTACGGATATAGAAAAGGATTTAAAAGATAAAATTGGCAAATATCATCATGAACTAAACAAAACTCTTGATTTTCAATATACTGAACTTGAGAGTAAATATAATGAGAAGCAGTTATTAATAGAGAGTAAAATTGATGAGAATGCTAGTTATATTGATGGCGTGATTTCAAGCAAATATACTGAACTTGAGAGTAAGTACACCAAAATGCATCTTGATATGGCGAATAGATTAAATTCATGCATTTCTGACTTAAGGGAAGAACTTACTAGTTCAAATGAAAGTATGACCAGAACTATTAAGGGGCAATTTGAAAATCTTGGTGAACTTAAATTAAGTTTAAATGGTATTGAAAAAGACGTAATAAGACTTAAAGAAGATTCTTATCAAAGTGTGTCATCACATCTAAAACTTCTTGAAGAGGATTTTTTTAAAGATTTAAAAAACAGGGATGAGTATTTAAAAACTTCTTTGGAAAATTTTATGACCGCAGCAGATCAGAGAATCGATAGTGTAGAAAGGGATATAATTAAGGGCTTGGAAGATAAAGCAACCTTGATGAATAATTTTAAGGTTGAAATTGAGCAGGAACTCATACTTAATAAAAAAAATTTTTACTCAGAATTTAGTAAGGAATGTGATATTAGGAAAAGAGACGCAGAGAATAAGATATCCTCAATAGAGATTAGTGTTGCTAAGCGCATAGACGAATTTATTGAATTTATAGATGATCGTCAAAGTAATGTTGACTTTTGGTTTTTAAAAGTTAAGGATGACATGAAGGATTGGCAAGAGAGCGCTTATAAAGCATTTGAAGAGAGAGCAAGCATTGCCGAGAGAAGCGTAAAGACAATTGAAAGTGATGTTTCTGATATTGAGAATAGATTGGAAGTGATTAAAGACAGTGTTGAGCAGAGGACAAAAGAAATTTTTGGTAATTTGTATAATGACATTAGGGAGTTTGAAAATAGCTCTTGCCTTAACTTGAAGAGTATCTCAGATGAATTTGAGGGTAGAGCTTTAAAGATTGAGAATTACATGGTTTCTAAGATTGAATCTCTAGATGATAAGATGAATTCGCATATTGAAGAGATTGCAACACAGGTGGAGATTAGGTTTTTAAGTCAGCAAAAAGATATTGAAGATAAAATAGTTGAAGCTAATCAGAAATTAGAAGATGAATTTAGTCTAATAGTTTCTAGACTTGAGACAGAAAAGCAAGAGCTTGTGAGTAGGTTTTTAGATGATAAAGATAGTGTTAAGTCTAGGGTTGAAGTGATGCAAGATGATGTTTTAAAGATTGCTGATAGAGTTAATGAGTATAGAGTTGATATTGAGAGAACAATTAGGGAAAATTATGAATCTTTTGCAAGTTCTATGAAGCATACATATGTTTTATTTGAAAATGAGCTTAAGAATAGTTTGGGTTATTCAGAAGAAAAGATCAAGACCATAAAAGATAGTTTTAAGGTTCAATTGGATAGTATAGAAGCTGAGCTTAAAGGCACATATAAGGCAATGCTTCAAGGTGTTGATGATAATATATCACAGTTTAAGTTGAAGGTAGCGGATTATGATAGTGAGCTTAATCATTTTGTTGATGAGATTAGGAATAGTTTAATTGTCTACAAAGCTGATTTGAGAGAAGAACTTGAGAGTCGTTATGCTACCATAAGTGCTCAGATTGAAAATTTTAAGAAGTTTGAGGATGAAATTGTGAGAAATAATGAGCTTCTTAGCGAAGCTTATGCTTTCAAGGATAAATTAGAAGAGTTATGGCAAACTTTAACGAAGGAAATAAATCTTGTTCAAGGGTATAAAAATGACTTTGAAAATATTAATAGAGAAATTAAATCCATTAAAGATCAATCATCAGATATTGTTGAGGTATTTAATGATTTAAAAGTGCACCAGACAGATATTAAAGGTGTTAAGGAAGATTTTGAGCAATTCCTTGAATTTTACGGTTCCTTTAAAGACCGATATAAGAAATTTATAGAATCTTATGATGAGATGCAGATTTACAAAACTAAACTTAAGGAAATAAGGAAAGATCAAAATAATATTCTTGATAATTACGATAGGATTAGCAACAAAGAGAGCATATTAAAATCTACAATAGAGTCTGTTGATAAAAATTTTGATTTAATAAGTGAAATAGAGAATAGAATGCAATTTTTATCTAAAGAGAGCTCTGAATTTCATCAGAGTCTTGGTGAACTGAGAATCATAATAGCAGAGCTATTAGTAAATAAGAATTTATCACAAGAAGTGCTAAGTAATGCTCAATCCCTTAAAGAAATGCTAGCTGATATTGAGAGTAAGTTAGAACATACTAGAAGTATAAGAGAAAGAGTTGCCAAATCTGAGACAAGATTAGAAAACTTAAATGTTGCTGCGGAAGAGAGAATAAAAACTCTTGGAATTCTTGTAAAAACAGATTCTAAGTATAAGGATAATGTCGGCCTTAATAATGAGATAGTTAGAGATTCTGTTCTTAAGCTTATGAGACAGGGTTGGAGTGCTTCAGAGATTTCACGGGCTACTAAATTATCTGTTGGAGAAGTTGAGCTTATCTTGGAACTTGGAATTAGCAGTAAAAGCGATGATTAAAGGAATGATTTAATGAAGAGTGGGCTTGAGATAGTAAAGACATTGCATCCTCTTGAGATAAAAGTGATTTTAAATTATAAAAAGGATGATGAAATTTTCTCCTTAAGACTTATTGAAGACTTATTGTACAATGAGGGACAATCGAATAAAACAATTGAATGGCTTTCCTCTAAAAGTATTATTAGTGAAGTTTTTAGAAAGGTTAATGTTTTTTATCGTCTAACTACAAAAGGTCTTGATGCTTTGGAGAATGGTTTGATTGAAGAGAAGATAATCGATCTTATATCTAGGAAAACAGTTTTGGTTGCCAATTTATCATCAGAATTAGGGATTGATGTTGTAGATGTTGGTAAGGCATTTGGCAGTTTATCTAGAGAGGGAGTTCTCTCTTTGGGGTATGGTAAGGAAATTGTTGCTAAAGATTTAGAAAAGTATGCTAGTTACAAAATAGTTAAAAAATTGCTTGAAAGAGCTAGGGACGGAGATCTTTTAGAAGATAATTTAGTGAAAGAGGAACTGTCTGTTATTGCTAGTGTTTCTAAGAAAAAAGGCGCTAGTGATGTGTTATTTAAGAAAATAGACAGACTGGATTTAAAATTTGAATTATCTGAGTTTGGATTAGAAGTAAAATCTGAACTTATAAGGCATAATCTAACAGGCGATGAGATTGTAAAGTTGACTCCTGAGATGTTGAAAAACAAGTCTTATGAGAGTAGGAGTTTTAGAGCTTATAATGTTCATATTCCACCAAATAAAACCTTTATTGGTCGTGGGAACCCGTATTCGGATTATATTGCTAAGGTTAAGGATAAACTTGTAAGTCTCGGGTTTGAAGAGTTTGATGGTCCTTTGGTAGAAACAGAATTTTTTAATAATGATGCTCTTTTTATGCCTCAATTTCATCCTGCACGTGATGTAAGGGATGTTTATTATATTGAGGAACCAAATACACTACAATCTTTACCGGAGCCTTATTTCTCTAATGTTAAGTCCGCTCATGAGAATGGTTACACTACAGGTTCGAGAGGTTGGAGATATAATTTTAGTGATAGTATTGCAAAAAGATTGGTTTTAAGAACTCAAGGTACAGTTCTTTCAGTAAAGCAATTAATTGATGCAAAAAATCCTGGTAAATATTTTGGAATTGCTAGATGTTTTAGGTATGATCAAGTTGATGCTACTCATGGAGCTGATTTTTATCAAACAGAAGGAATCGTTATTGGTGAGGATATTAATATTAAAACTTTACTTGGTCTTCTTGAAATTTTTGCTAAGGAATTAGCTGGTGCTACTGAGATTAAGTATGTTCCTGCATATTTTCCATTTACAGAACCTTCAATTGAAGTACATGTAAAACATCCTGTGCTTGGTTGGTTTGAGTTAGGTGGGAGCGGTATTTTTAGACCAGAGGTTACAAAGCCTTTTGGAATTGATGTGCCAGTTATTGCTTGGGGTATTGGTATTGACAGAATGGCTTTAATGCATTTAGGTTTAAGTGATTTACGGGAGCTCTTTACTCATGATATTGGGAATGTTGTATTAAGGCGGGGAAAGTAAATGCCAAAGGTTGAAGTTTATAGAAGTGTTCTATTAGAAAAAATAGGAAAGAACTTGACTGATGCTGAGCTTGAGTCTATTCTTGAGGTAACTAAAGCTGAAATTGATGAATTTGATAAGCTTGATGATAAAATAAAAATTGAATTTAATGATACAAATAGGCCGGATTTATGGTCTTGTGCAGGACTTGTGCGTCAAATTAAGGCATATCTTTTTGGTAGGTTACCTTCGTTTGGATTTTTTTCAAGTGAGGGTAATTTTCAGGAATCCTATGGTGAAATTTTGGTTAGTCCTGAGGTGTTTAGTATTAGGCCTTTTGTTTTTGGATTTTTGGCGAAAGGGATGGTTAAAGATGATAGAATGCTTGAAACGTTAATTCAGTTGCAGGAAAAGCTATGCCATAATTATGGACAAAAGCGCAAAAGAGTTGCAATGGGAATATATTCATCAGCTTCTATTGAGTTTCCAGTAAATTATATTGTTTGCAACTCTGACTATAAATTTATTCCTTTAGGCATGGATACTGAAATGTCTATTTTAGAGATCAATGAGAGGCACCCTAAGGGAATAGAATATTCATCAATTCTTAAAGATTTTAATAGGTATCCTTTATTATTGGACAATAAGGATAAGGTTCTCTCTTTCCCTCCAATAATTAATTCTCATGATATTGGGGCTTTAAAGGTAGGTGATACTGATTTGTTTATTGAAGTTACAGGTATTAATATTGAGGCTACTCTATTGTCTTTATCGGTTGTTGCTTGCGATTTGTATGATATGGGTTTTGAAATTTTACCAGTAAAGACCGTTTTTCCTAAAGAGACTTTATTTGGGAAGGAAATAATTTGTCCTTATTATTTTCAAGATATTCTAAAGGTCAGTGTTGATAGCGTTAATAGAATGCTTGGTAGCAAATTAACAGCAAATGATATGTGTCTTGATTTGAAAAAATTAGGGGTGTCTGCTTATTCTAAGGAAGTAGATAAAATTTGTGTTATTCCTCCTGTTTACAGGAATGACTTTCTTCATGAAGTAGATGTTATTGAAGAAATAATGATAGGAGAAGGTCTGGGTAGTTTTAAGGCAGAGCTTCCCAAAAATTTTACTCTAGGCAAACTTAGTAGGGTAGAGGAATTTTCAAGAAAGATTAGAAATTTAATGATTGGAATGGGATTTCAGGAGATGATTTATAATTATCTAGGTTCTGGGAAAGATTTTATTGAAAAGATGAATATTAAAGGTAATGAACTTTTAAGTGTGTCTAATCCAATGACAGAAAATTATGAGTATATTAGAGGCTCAATAGTTCCTGATTTGCTTAAATCTGAGAGTATTAGTTCTAATTTTCCTTATCCACATAAAATTTTTGAGATTGGTAAAGTAGCTTTAAAGGACTCAGGGAGTATTGATGGCACTGTTACTTATGATAATTTGGCATTTATGATGGCTGATAAAGAATTTTCATTTAATGAAATTAGTTCCTTAGTTTCATCTCTTTTTTATTATTTAAACATTGAATTTAAACTAAAAGAGGCGTATGCAACACTTTATATAGTTGGAAGAGGAGCGGATATTATAATAAATGGCTTCAGTGTAGGTAGCTTTGGTGAGGTGTCTCCTTATATACTAAGCAATTTTGGAATCACTGTTCCATGCTCTGTTCTAGAGATTAATCTTGATAAGATTTTAAATGAGTCTGAGTATTTTTTGCATTAATATGCTGTTAGAATAAGCTTGTATGTTAACAATTTATTTAGTAGTGTATTTTAAATTTAAAGAGAGGTTTATAGATATTTATGTTAAAATTTGAAACACTTGATCTAAGAAATCGGAATGATAAGAAGGTGTTAAGAACAAAAATAGATTCTATTGAGGACGTAATAATTGTTGGCTCAGGACCTGCTGGACTTACAGCTGGAATATACACTGTTATGAGCGGGTATAAAACAGTTGTTTTAGAGGGGCCGGAGCCTGGTGGGCAGCTTACAACAACTACAGAAGTTTATAATTATCCAGGATTTAAAGATGGTGTGGATGGGAGAAAATTGATGTTAAATATGAGAGAGCAGGTGATTAATCTTGGAGCTACTACTTATCTTGAGACTGTAAGATTTATAGAGAGAAGAGATGGTGTTTTTTATCTATCTACTGATAATTATATTTATAAGAGCAGGGCTGTTATTATTGCAGTAGGATCGTCTCCTAGGAAGCTAGATACGCTTAAGAATTTAGGTTTATTTTGGAATAAGGGTATTTCTGTTTGTGCAATTTGCGATGGGCATCTTTTTAAAGGAAAAACTGTGGCAGTAATTGGTGGAGGTAATACAGCAATTACAGAAGCTCTTTATTTAAGTAAATTATCAAAAAAGGTATACGTTATTGTGAGGAAAGAGTATTTACGAGCTATTGTTACGCTAAGGGAAAATGTTAAAAAGTTGTCAAATGTTGAGATTTTGTATAATTGTGAAGTTATAGAAGTTAGTGGAAATAATGTAGTGTCTAGAGTTCAGGTTATCAATAATAAAGATAATTCTACTTTTGAATTAAGTGTAGATGGAATATTTATGGCTATTGGATATAAACCAAATACAGAATTTTTAAAGGGATTTTTAGAATTGGACGAGGGTGGCTATATTATGACTCAAGACTTTGTTAAGACAAGTGTTGAGGGAGTATTCTCTTGTGGAGATGTTAGTAATAAACTTTATGCTCAGGCTATTACGGCTGCTGCTGAAGGGTTTATAGCCTCTGTTGAACTTAGGAATTTTTTAGGCTAATTGGTATATTTCCATTAATTATTTTTAAATAAAACTATTCCTTAGGAGTACTAGTATGTTGATGGGAAAGAGAATAACTAGTATGCTTTATATGCTTTTGTATGCGATTTTTTATTCTTTGCTTGTTGTGTTCGTTAAGTACGTTCCACAATATTCTTTGTTTTCTAAATTATTTTTTAGATATTTATTTCCTTGTGTGATTTTTGTGCTTGCTTTTAGTAAAAATAAAAAGCTTTTTTGTGGTAAATGTGAAGATAGAAAATTTTTGATAATGAGATCTATTATTTGCAATGTAGCAATATTTTTAATCTTTTATGCTATGTCTTTGCTTGCACCTGCAGATTCTACAGCTCTTTATTTAACATTTCCTATTTTTGCCTCTATTTTAGGTGTAATATGGCTTAAGGAAAAACTTAGTTTTTATAAGTCAATTTCTTATTTATTTTCTTTTCTTGGTGTTCTTTTTATCTTTAGACCTAATATTGAAATTGATCATTATCCTTTTTTAGTAGGCCTTTCATCTGCGTTTTTGTTTGCGTTGTCTTACGTTTTGATTGGGTATTCAAATAAAGGAAGAGACATAGATTCTTTTACATTTTTGTTTTATCTATCCTTTGTTGGACTGTTTATGCTACTTCCTTGGTTTTTTGTTTGGACTATTAATGCTACAAGCATAAAGGATATTTTATGGCTGGTATTAATTGGTGCTTTAGCTACTGGTGCTCAGCTTTTTTCTACAATGGCTTATAAGATTGGTGATTCTTCCCAAGTGTCTGTTTTTAGTTATTTTGGCTTGATATTTTCCATGATATTCTCAATTCCTATATTGGGAATCTATCCTGATATTTATTCGTATTTAGGTGCAATGTTTGTGTTATTAGGCGGTATTGTTATTTACCTTGAGGGTAGGAGACATTCTAAAGTAGGTTAAGTTGTCTTTTTATTTCAAATATTAAAATTCCTGTTGAAACTGAGACATTTAACGAGTCTATTTTGCCACTAGTTGGAATTCTTACCAGAAAATCTGAATTTTCTTTACTTAGTTTGTGTATTCCTTTGCCTTCATTACCCATAATAAGGGCAACTTTGGTATCATTTATTTTAATGTTATTTATTTCCTCTCCTTTGATATCGCTAGCATATATCCAGAATCCATTTTCTTTTAAAAGTTTTATTGCAGTATTTATGTTTGGGACTATTACTTTATTGACATATTGACTTGCACCAGAGCTAGTACGCAAGACAGTTGAGTTATCTTTGGCACTTCGTCTCTGACTAATAATTACGAGATCAATACTAAATTGCTCTGATGTCCTAAGGATTGCACCAAGGTTTTGTGGGTCTTCTATCCCATCAAGTATTAAGATAAATATATTATTCTTGTGTTGAAGTTCTTCTAAAGATTCTTCTAAATTTTTATTTCGTTCTTTTGTATTGTTAAATCCCGAAACTTTTAATGTAAAACCCCTGTGATTGTTGTTTCCAATTATTTTAGAAATATCATTAACTTTTATTATTTTTATGTTGTATTTCTTAGCTAATTCTTCAATATCTCTGCTCTTTGGACTTGTCTTTGAAATATATAATTCAAAGCCTTTATTGTTTTTTATGCTTTCAATTATTGAATTAGCGTGTGTAATATACATATTAAATTTTATTTAAATTTACTTCATCGATATCTTTGATTTCCTTGCTTAAAGCTTCCAGTAAGTTTATGGCATTGTAACTTAGATTTTTAGGGGTTTTGATTTTGATAGTCAAGATGAGATTCCCGAATTTTTCTGTCTGGAGTATTGGCATGCCTGCATTTTTAATGATAATTTGTTCATTATTTTCTGTTCCTTTTGGAATTTTTATTGCAACTTTTTTTTCTGCTATCGTTTTAATATTTATTTCTTTCCCAAGTGCTGCTTGAGTAAAGCTTATTGGAAGAGTTGCGTAAAGGTCTTTTCCATTTCTTTTGAAAATTCTGTGAGGTTTTATTGATACTCTTATGTACAGATCTCCGTATTGTTGATTATCAGGGTTAATACTACCTTTCCCTCTCATTTTTATTTGCTGAGAATCATCAATTCCTGCTGGTATATTGAGTTCAATTGCCTCTTGATTTTTAAAGCTCCCTTGTCCTTTGCATGATTTGCATGGATTTGAAATTATTTTCCCATCTCCATGGCATTTTGGACATGTAGTTGTGACCCTGAAAAACCCTCCGCCTTGCATTACACGGCCACTACCATTGCACATATTACATATTGAAGGGCTTGTTCCTTTTTCAGATTTTTTACCAAAGCAAGACTGACATAGTTTTTCTTTGGTGATATTAATAACATTTTTATAGCCAAAATATGCATCTTCAAGTGATATCTCTATCTGGTATGTTATATCCTTACCCTTTGTATTTTGCCTACCTCTCTCTTGATCGCGTCCTCCAGTAAAGAATGAATCAAAGATATCTCCAAAATCTTCAAAAATGTCTGAGAATCCACTGAATCCGCTGGAAAATCCCCCAAATCCTGAGCCACCGCCTTCAAAAGCAGTGTGTCCAAACCTATCGTATTGAGCACGCCTATTGTCATCTCCTAAGACCTCATAAGCTTCTGTCGCTTCTTTAAAAAGAGCTTCAGACTCTTTATTCCCCTGATTTTTGTCAGGATGATATTTAATTGCTATTTTTCTATATGCTTTCTTTATTTCATCTTTTGAGGCTCCTTTTGAGAGCCCCAAAATTTCATAATAATCTCTTTTCACTACCCCTTATCCTCGTCAACAACTTCGTAATCAGCTTCTTTGCTTTCACTGCCTGCATTGTTTTGAGCATTGCCTTGACTTGCTCCATTAGCTTGAGCATCTTTGTACATCATTTCAGCTATTTTATAAGAAGCTTGTTGAAGTGCTTCTGTTTTTGATTTAATCAAAGATACATCTGATTTTTCTAGTGAATCTTTAAGTTCTTTGATTTTATTTTCAATAGATTCCTTGTCTTCACTGGTTATCTTGTCGCCATGTTCTTTGAGAGATTTCTCTGTTTGATAAATTAAGGAGTTAGCCGTGTTTTTTGCCTCTATGCTTTCTTTTAGCTTTTTATCCTCCTCAGCATGGGCTTCAGCATCTCTAACCATTCTCTCGATTTCATTTTCAGATAGGCCTGATGATGACTCAATTCGAATCTTTTGTTCCTTTCCAGTTCCCATATCTTTAGCAGACACATGCACTATTCCATTTGCATCAATGTCAAAGCTAACCTCGATTTGTGGAACGCCTCTTGGTGCTGATGGTATTCCGTCAAGAATAAAATTACCAAGCACTCTGTTTTGTGATGCCATTTCACGTTCACCTTGCAACACCTTAATATCTACAGAAGTTTGGTTATCTGCCGCCGTTGAGAATATTTGACTCTTTTTGGTAGGAATTGTAGTATTCCTTTCAATTAGTTTAGTCATAACACCCCCAAGGGTTTCAATTCCTAGTGAAAGCGGTGTAACATCAAGGAGTACCATATCTTTAGTTTCACCTGTCAAAATACCACCTTGAATTGCAGCTCCTATTGCAACAGCTTCATCAGGGTTTACACCTTTATTTGGCTCTTGACCAAATATTTCTTTTACGATTTTCTGAATAGCTGGGATTCTTGTAGAACCTCCAACAAGTATTACTTCATTTATGTCAGAAGCTTTAAGGCCAGCGTCTTTAATAGCCTTAAGACATGGATCTTTTGTTTTTTGTACTAAATGATCTACCATCTGTTCAAATTTTGCTCTTGTTAGCGTGTATTGTAGGTGTTTGGGACCATTTGCATCTGCTGTAATGAATGGAAGATTTATTGACGCTTCTTGAGCTCCCGATAGTTCTATTTTTGCCTTCTCAGCTGCTTCTTTGAGTCTTTGAAGAGCCATTTTATCGTTTGAGAGGTCAATAGCGCTATCTCTTTTAAATTCAGCAATTAAGTGTTTAATGATTTCATCATCAAAGTTATCCCCACCAAGATGGGTGTCGCCATTGGTTGATTTGACTTCGAAAACACCATCACCAAGTTCAAGTATTGAGATATCGAATGTCCCCCCACCAAGGTCATAAACAGCGACTATTTCTTCATGTTTTTTCTCGATTCCATAAGCAAGAGCTGCAGCTGTAGGTTCGTTAACAATTCTTTTAACATCAAGTCCTGCAATCTTTCCAGCATCTTTTGTTGCTTGTCTTTGTGCATCGTTAAAGTAAGCTGGAACAGTAATGACAGCCTCAGTAACTGTTTCGCCCAAATAGGCTTCAGCCGTTTCTTTCATTTTTGTAAGGGTTGCAGCTGATATTTCTGGGGGTGACATTTGTTTTTTGATGTTAGAAATGTTTACGCGCGCATCTCCATTTTGACCCTTTTCTACATGGTAAGGAACCATTTTAATTTCACTTGCAACCTCTTCAAACCTTCTTCCCATAAATCTTTTTATTGAATATATGGTATTTTCAGGATTTGTAACCATTTGGTTCTTTGCAACCTGACCCACAAGTCTCTCACCCTTGATTGTATAAGCTACAATTGATGGTGTAGTTCTTCCACCTTCTGAGTTTTGTATTACAACAGGTTTTCCATGCTCCATTATTGCTACACATGAATTTGTTGTTCCAAGGTCAATTCCTATTATTTTTCCCATATAAAGCCTCCTTTTGTTATTTCTAATATTAGTTTTTGCTTTGTGCAACTTTAACTTTTGCAGTTCTTAAGACCCGATTGTTATAGCAGTATCCTTTTTGGTATACTTCTAATATTTCAGGTGTACTAAGACCTTCTTTTCCTTCGATGCTTATTGCTTCATGTTGACTTGGATCGAAATCCTCACCAGGCTTGCCAAACTTTTTTAAGTTATGTTTTTTGTCAAAGCTTGAGAGTATTTCGCTTTCAATCATACTAATTCCTGATAATAGAGTCTCAAAATCCTTAGATTGTTTTGATGAATCTATTGCCCTTTCTAAGTTATCAAGAAAGTTAATTATGTCTTTCATTATGTTTTCATTTGCAAATTTGACAAAATTATCTTTATCTTTTTCAAGTCTTTTTCTGAAATTTTCAAATTCTGCCTGTTTCCTTAGATATAAATCTTTGATATTGGAAATTTCATGCTCTAATTCAGTAATTTTTTTCTCCATACTTGAACTGTCTTTATTTTGGAGCTTGTCATTTTCTAGTTCTTTGATCTTTGCAGATTCTTCGGATTTTTCATTCTTTTCCACTTTAGCCTCCTTTCATAAAGCATTTTATCTTTAAAAAAAATATTTTACAAATTTTTTCTTTAAAGAATTTGTGAAGAATTTGATTCATTTTGATTGGGTTTAAAAGAATTAATATTGATTGCTCAATAAATGTAGTATACTATTTACACATATTTTGATTTTGTATACTTATGATGTGTATTTTTTTGTCAAAATAAAAAATATTATTTATTTCTTTAAAATTGTGTTTAGAAGTTTATTTGAATGTATTGGGGTGTTTTTATGAGTATTTATGATTTTAGGGTAAGGCTTGCATCAGGTCCTGAGATTTCTATTTCAGATTACATGCGCAAGGTATTATTGATTGTTAATGTGGCAAGCAACTGTAGCTATACAAATCAATATCAGGATCTGGAGATGCTTTACAGGATGTATAAGCGGAGAGGCCTTTTTATATTAGGATTTCCTTGTAATCAGTTTGGTTTGCAGGAGCCGGGATCGAATCATGAAATTTTAAGATTTTGTCAGACAATTTATAATGTATCCTTTCCTATTTTTTCTAAAATTGATGTTAATGGCGAGAATGCACACCCTCTATACAGATATTTGACAGAAAATTCTCCTGAAGAGTTTAAGGGAGATATTCAGTGGAATTTTACTAAGTTTTTAATAAACAGACAAGGTGGAGTAGTCGGAAGATATGATTCTAAAATTCTCCCAATGAATATTAAGGGTAGAGTTGAAAGATTACTTAATGTGATTTAAGTTTTATTGTAATTTCTCCCATTATTGCGTATTATTTAATTTGTGAAAATATGTATAGCACAGACAAGGTACAGAAGTTTAAGACTTGAGCAAACTCTGGATGAATTTAAAAAAAATTATGATTATGCTCTGAGGAATAACGTTGATATCTTAATTTTTCCTTTTATATTTGTTGCTGGTATTGAATATAGAAATTTGTTTAATAGGCCAGAATATTTACAGAGCACTCTTGAAGGACTTAATTTTATAAGAAATCAAGTTGATGATAGACTTTGTGTTGTATTTGGACATTATGATTTTAGTGAGGGAAGGTTATTAGACTGTGTGTCGGTAGTGAGGAATCATGAATTTGTCTTGACAACCAAAAAAATAGATGTTCCAGTATTATTTAATTATAAGGGTCAAAGTGTTGCAGTTTTGAATTTGAGAGATGAGCTTTTGTTTAGAGGACTTGGATCTGGATTTAATAAGGATTTAAAGAGGACTGATTATCTTTTAATCCCGTCAAAGTCTTATTTTGCTTCTGGGAAGAATAACTTAAGGCTTGAATTTTTTAGAGAAATAGCTATTCAGAATAAGTTAGAAATTGCTTATGCCAATTTATATGGAGTTCATGATTCTGTTGTATTTGATGGACTGAGTTTTTTTATGGACAAGTACGGAAAAATAAGCCAAGCTAAGGAATTTAAAGAAGATATTTTATTGAATGAAGGATTGCATGATTTAGAGCTTGACTCTGATTATAAAATTTTTGATCAGATTATTTCAGCTATAGTAAACGCCTTGAGGGAATATGTTTATCTTTCTGGATTTGACAAAGTTCATTTGGGCATTTCTGGAGGTATTGATTCTGCTCTTGTTGCTTATCTTGCATGTACTGCTTTGGGTACACATAAAGTTGTGGGTATTTCTATGCCTAGTAGATATTCATCACAAGGGTCTGTCTCTGATGCAAAAGAACTTGCTGAAAAATTGGGATTTAAGTTAATTGATATACCTATTGAGGGAGTTTTTAAAGTTACTTTAGAATTTTTTAATGGGTATTTTAATACTAAGGGTATTACTGAGGAAAATTTACAAGCAAGACTTAGAGGCCTTTTTTTAATGACTTATAGTAATGCAAATAATTCTTTGCTTCTAAATACTGGAAATAAGAGTGAAATTGCTGTTGGCTATTCCACTCTTTATGGTGACTCTTGTGGAGGGATTGCTTTAATTGGCGATTTATTTAAAAGGGATGTTTATAAGCTTGCGGAATATATTAATTTGAAAGAAGGAAAACCCATTATACCTATTAATATCCTCTTAAAAGAACCTTCTGCTGAGCTGAGATCGGGTCAAAAAGATAGTGATTTTCTTCCTGAATATGAAGTCCTTGATGAGATATTGAGTAGGTATTTACTTGAATGTGAGCCCTTAGAATTGCTTTGCAAATCCTTTGGAAAAGAAGTGGTCAAAAGGGTATTAGATCTTTATTCTGGTAGTGAGTATAAAAGAAGACAAAGCCCGATGATAGTTAGAGTTTCTAGAAAAGCTTTTGGTAATGATATTTTACTACCTATTACAAAGGCTGCGTTGATTTTGGATGAATAATAATGCTGTTAGTATATTAAATGAGTTTAATTTAAAATTGGAAAAGATTTTTTTACTTATTAGTACTTATTCATATGAGCTCTATAAAGAAACTCCTAGATATTTTTATGATGATATTACAAATTATCTTGAATTAACTTTAGAGATTTCTAATAAATTTAAGAGTGAACTTGAGGGTTCTGAAGAGTTAAGAATGGGCAAATTTCTTATTAGAAGCATGAAATGTGATTTGATTTCTTATCTATATTTATCTTTAGAATTAATAGACCACTCTATGCATTACAGTGAAATTAAAGATGCTGGTATTGCTTTTTTCAAGGCTATTTCTTTTAAAATTTCATCAATAATATCTTTTACGGAGATTGAGCTTGAAAATTTGGTTATATCTCCTAATCTTACAAGTAAACAGGTTTCACATAAAGATGGGTATAGGATATTAATTTTCTCTGCTGATAAGATCTATCGTAAAAGACTTACAAAATATTTGATTTTAAAAGGATATAGTGTTATATATACAGATACTTTTGATTCTTTTACTAAGTCGCTCCGTGATGATTTTTATAATTTAGTTATTCTTGATTTTGTTTCAGACAAAGATATAGGATTAATTTTAGACTTGCTTAGAGGTATTAAAAAAAATAGTCTTTATAAGAAAGTTCCTGTTATTGTTATTTCTGAGATAAATAGATCAGATATTATTAAGACTTTTATTGAAGAGGAAGCTGATGATTATTTTTTAAGAAGTTTAGATTTCTTAGTGTTAAGTATTAGGATAAGTAATTTTATTGAAAAGAATAAGGTTATAGAGCAGGGGCAAAAATATTTAGACCTTATGCTTAAGGGTAGAGAATATCTTGAGAGTGAATTGATTGCGGCTGGGAATTATGTTAAAAGCTTATTGCCTGAGAAGATGCAAAACGGATTCTTTAGTGCCAATTGGATTTTTGTTCCCTCAGAAAAAATTGGAGGCGATTTCTTTAATTATTATTTTTTGGGTGATGATGAACTGGCAATATATTTAATAGATATTTCAGGTCATGGGATAGGTTCAGCACTGCTGTCTCTTAGTGTTGCAAGTGTTATTAACTCTTATGTTATGAATAATAGTAATATTAGTCCTTCAGCAGTCTTAAGATATGTTAATAATTATTTTGTTAAATTTAGAAGTGATATGTTTATTGCATTGTGGTATGGCGTACTAAATGTAAAAACAAGACAGCTTAGGTTCGCATCAGCGGGGGCACCGCCTGTTATTGTTTTAAGTTCGAGAGATAATATTTGCCTAGAGTCAAGGGGAATGATTCTGGGAATTGAAGAGGTGTATTCTTATAAGGAGAGTGAGGTTTTATTAAGCAAGTCTTCACACATCTTGCTCTTTAGTGATGGTGTTTATGAGATTGAAAATAAGGAAAATTTAATAATGTCTATTGATGATTTTTATGAGATAATTAAAAAGAATTCATATAACTTAGATGATTTTATTTTAATGCGCCTTTATGAGAATATGTTGAATTTATCAAAATATAATACATTTAGAGATGATTTCTCTATTCTAGAGTTTATTATTAATTAGTAGGTATGTCAGAAGACAGTATAAGCTTACTTCTTTTTAGTTTCTCCTTTTTTAATGTTTTTTAGATGTTTGTTTTGTGTGTTTGCGTGATCAAGAGATTTGAATAACTTGGTAAGTGTCCAGGTTGAAAACCTTATATAAAGTTTTTTAAAGGGATTTTTTGTATTCTTAAGTAGTACTTTAAGAGATTCTAAGTTCATTATAGTGATTATCTCTCTTAAAGTTCTTGGCAAGCTATTGAAAATCTTAGAACCAACTTTGTGTTCTTCCAAGATGAAATTTTGAAGCATTATTTGATCTTTTTTTTGCAATCTTCTCATGTATAACTTAAGTATTCTTTCTTGAGATCTCATTATTTCTGAATTTATTTGTTCTTGTTTTTTTGATATTTTCTTGTTTGATTCAATAATAGGTTTCTTAGGAAGAGATTTGTATGGATTTGTTCCTGGGATATGATTTTTTGGAATCTTCATTTATTTTTGCTCCTATTAAATTACTTATACATACCTCAATTAATTTTATTAAGTTTTTTGCTTTTATACAACCAATATTGCTATTTTGATTTTTTATTATTAGTATTTATTCATATGAAGAAATATTTGGTTTTAAGTTTTTTCAATTTATTAATTGGTGTAATATTATACGTTTGTATTATGTTTCTTCAGTTCAGAAACTTAAGCTTAAATATGCTTTTGTTAAAGGATTTAAAAATATTGGTTCATAATAAGATTGAGGATAATAGTTATGTGCTAGATAATATTACACTTAGTGTAAGGGGGATTAAAATAAGTTTATCTAAGGATAGTCCGCTTATTATTCCTGAAGGGGAGATTTATCTTTATCCCGTGTCTTATAAAGTTCAGGATAATGAACTTTATGTTTATTTCGAAAATAATATCTTTTTGCTATTTTTGTTTGATTCTCAGAATAATCTTAATATTAGTTCAAATCTTTCTAAAAAGTTGACAATCAATTATGGAATTGAGCGTGATTGTAAAATTTTATTTGATGAAAATGTTATGATTAAAGGCGAAGATTATTATTTCGAAGTTTTTTTGGGAAAAAACTCCCAGATTAATGATAGAGAGATTTCAATCAGTCCTCAAGAAGTTTTTCAGATTGGTAATTTGGTTAAGGGAATTGAGAAGCCAAAGGAATCTGTCTTTAAAGATCCTAAGCAAGCAATTTCTTTAGGTATAAATTCTCCTGTTGTATTCTCATCAATTAAAGAGATAGATAGAAAGGCCTTTGATTCAGCGATAGCTGAATTTAGGTATAAGGCCTATGATGCATGGAGTGGTAGGGCAAGTTTTAGTATCCAAAAGGGAGGGTGGCTTAAAGGTAATGTATATTCTTTTGATGAGGATATATTTGTTTATCTCTTAGCTGAGTCTTTAAGGAGACCTGGGTATGAAGAGATATTTTTGCAACTTGAATCTTTAATGAATCTTAATGAACATAAGTTAACATATTTAAGTTCAAGTTACTATGTTGATGCAGAAAAGCTTGATAAATTTTTTACCTATTTATCTGTCAATAAAACTTTTATCAATTCCCTTGAGCCGGATAAGCTTTTAGGGTATTTAAAAGAAGATTCTTCTCTCTTGGAGAAGATTTTTTTATCTGAGAATATTTCTATTTTTAATGAGGCATTGAAAATTTTAAGAGATCCAAGAGTAATATTGCGTTCAGGATTTAATGTAATGCAAGCTTATAATGTGATATCTAATTATATTATATTTTTAAAAATCAATGATGATAAGTTTGCTATCAAGGAGTTGAAAGAAGAGTTAATCAATTTTATATCTAGTTTATTTTTTGTGACTAGTAATGGAAAAGCCTATATTCCTAGCGATAAGAATAACTCATTTTGGGATTTTGAATATACATTAAAGATTGCTGGGTTGCTTAAAAGAGTGGCTTATGAGTTAAATGATGATTTAATATTGAAACTTTCTATTAGTGCTATTTACCATTCTTTAATGGACTCGGGGGTTGATCAGGTTTCTTATGAAAGTTATTATGCTGACATTGTTGATAATGATTATGTCCCAAAGTTCACTTTAATTCCAAGTCTTGGGATTGGAAGTTGGATATATGGTGCGTCAAAAATTGTAAATTATAATGTTTCTGACATTAGTTATTCTCTTGAATTTAATCGTAGTTTAAATTCTCCTGGTTATTTCTTTTTTAAAGGTATTAAAAATCCCACTTTGGTTAGATTTAGAAATATTAACTGGTTTACGGATCCTCAGTTTTATATATATTCTGATGGATGGAAGTATTATTCTGAGGACAAAATGTTAATTTTAAAAATAACGCCTAAGAAGGCTGAGGATACAAATATTCTTGTAAGATTTGATGATATTGAAATAATTAGGAATATTATGAATGAATAGCGTTGATAAGTTTCAGTTAATAATCGATGTTGGAAACACAAGTATATCTTTTGCATCATATAGACTTGATCAAATCCAGATATTTTGTAAGCTTGAGACCAGACATGATTTGAATTTTAAGGAGATTTATGAGTTTCTTAAATTGAAATTTGACTTGCGTGTTGATAAAGTATTTATAAGTAGTGTTGTACCAGTGATTGATAAAGTGCTGACTAATGTCATTGTTTTCCTTTATGAGGTGGATCCTTTATTTATTAGATTTGATTTGGATTATAGTTTAAGCTTTAATCCTTATAAGAATAGTCGATTTTTATTGGGCTCAGATGTTTTTGCTAATCTTATTGGAGCCATTGAGATTTATAATCTTGAGAATGCTTTAGTAGCAGATCTTGGAACAGCTTGTACGGTTTTTGCTATTAGTAGGAGCGAAGGCATATTTGGAGGTCTTATTAATAGTGGCCCTTTAACAAATTTTAATGCATTAATTGCGAGTGCATATCTTTTAAAGGATTTTAATCTTGCAGTGCCAAAAGAGTTACTAGGAGTCTCAACTATCTCTAGCGTAAATAGTGGTGTAATATACCAGTATAAGTATTTAATAGAAGGCGTTTATTATGAACTGACGAGGAATTATAATAAAAAATTTAATTTGATAATTACAGGTGGAAATTCTTATTTGGTTTTACCTTTAATAAGTGTAGATTTTATTTTTAATATGTATTTAACCATTGAAGGAATTAAGATTTTAGGGAATTCTTTTAAAAGAGATAATTTTTGATTGCCTTGGTAGTTTTGTATCTACCTTGATATCAGTATGTATTGATGCTAGTACTATATAATACTGAATTTTGTCATTCAATATTAAGTTATCTATGAGAGGTACTTGATGAAGTTATCATTTATGTTTGTATCTATACTAATTCTTACTTATTTTAGTGTTTGTCCTGCCTGTATTTTGGGACTTATGCTTGCATTTTTGATAGTATGAACTGTTCTTTGGGTAATTTTGTCTCCGAGTCTGGATATAACATTAGTCAAAGAATAGTTCTGATAATTTTAATAAGTCTATTTGAGATTTTAGATATAGCTTTAATAGTTAGAGATAATCTTAAATTTTTTTGTCAAATAGGTTCGGAAATTGGATTGTGTATCGTTTGAAATCATCTAAAATTTTGGTCATTTTATGATATGCTTTATCGCTTATACTTTGTTTGAATGCATTGTGATTTGATTCTATGTGATGTTCTTTACTAAATCCTACAATGAATCCATCTAAGTTAATTCTTTTAAGCCATGCATATGTTAACTTTAAAGTTGATATATTATTTTGGGTTGCTATTTCTTTAATATTTTGAAGAGTTTTAAGAGTATGTGGCCAAATTTCTTTTCTAAAGAGTATTAATTTTTCTACTCTAATAGCATCAAACTCGGTTTTATTCTTTATATTTTCTCGAGCTAAAAGGCCTTGAGCAAGTGTTGAATAGGATATAATGGCAATATTATTTTTTTTACAGTAAGGTATTATTGTGTCTTCTTTATTTCTAAATAAGGGATTATATCCTATTTGGTTTATATCAATTTTGCAGACATCGCTTATACTTTCTATGTGTTGTATTTCAAAGTTACTTACTCCTAGATACTTTATTTTTCCCCTATGACGCATTTCTTCAAGAAATTCTGCTATTGGTTTTAAATTAGAAGCATTTTCCTCTGGCCAATGTATATAGTAAATATCTATGTAATCTGTTCTGAGATTCTGGAGGCTTTCTTGGAAGTTCTTTTTATATTCTTCTATTTTCATTGGATAGCATTTGCTTGCAAGTAAAATATTTTCTCTTATTGAATCTTTTGATATAAATTCTCCAATTAATTTTTCTGAAATTCCATGACCATAAACTTTTGCAGTATCAATATTCTTAATACCAAAATCATAAGCTTTTCTTAGTATTTTTTGTACTTCCCTTTCTTCAACTTTCTTGAAATATCCGCCACCAAATTGCCAAGCTCCTAAAATCAGTTGGCTGTGTTTCTTTAGATCTTCTTTAAGATTATTCATAAAATACTCCTTTTATTTTACAATGAACTTGTTTTTTTGCCTATGACATCAGTATTGGATATTTTATAACTTTTGTAAATAAATATTTAAAGTTTTAAAATATTTGTAAATAGTTCTTCCTTATTAAAATCTCTATTTATTCCAAACCGAGTTAATGAAAAATCATATTTTACAGGATCATCTTTATTGTTCTTTGAAAAATGTTTTGTAACTTCTATCGCTCTTTTCAGGCTTACACTTTTGTTATTTTTAAGATTAAATAGCTTTGATGAAATATCTCTCATATGAGTATCCATTGGAACTAGTAAATTTGATGGACTAAATTTATCCCAAATCCCTAAGTCAACTTCATCTTTTCTTATCATCCATCTTAAGAATAAAAATAGTCTTTTGCATGCACTACCCTTTGAAGGTTTTGGAAGCATTATGCCAAAGGCTTCTCCATTGATGCTTTCCATATGAGTTATTAGTTCGTCTAGGCTTGATATAAAATTTTTATTTCTTTTGTAAATATTATAAAAAAGATTTTCAATTGTTAGATATTTGTCTTTTATGGCTCTAAGGGATGTAAATAACCTTACCAGATCATCTGTTTTAAAAAATCTATAAGTAAAATCTTCATAGATTATTTCCAAATCTTTTTTTGTAAAACTTTTAAGCTCTGATGAAGGCTTTCTTCCAAGTGGCTTTAAAACGGTTTCAATTATTGTTAATATTTGCTCGACTCTCCCAAGTGCTAATGAGGAACTAACAAAACCCACAAATTCGATATCTTCTTTTTCTGTATATTTGTATAAAAATTCTAGAGGGTCAGGATGCACAAAATCTCTTTTATTATACTTACTGTATATAGATTCTAAGCGGTCGAATATGGTGGTATCCTTAGCTTTTTGCGTTATCAAATTCTAATAACCCAAGCAATATTTTTTTTAACTTTTTATCATAAAGTTTATCTTGTGCCCATTTCCCAGTAAGATCATATATCGTTGGGGCAGAGCCTCTTTTTACAAGGAAAAATCTAGGATCAACCATACTAGATTTTATATCTTCTCTTGAAGCATAAGCTTTTAAGTGTTGAATGTGTGCTCTTATTCCTTCTTTAATGTTAGTAAAGGAGTTTCCCTTTGTAAAGTTGTCAGTAGCACCAATTCCTGAAAAATTATGCTGATCTTTAGAGACAATGCCATTGAATTTTAAAATTCCTGTTTCAAGTAACATTTGAGCGTAGGCGATATCGTAATTTATTCCTTCAATTAAAGCCTCATCGATATAAGCTTGTGCAATTGTTTGAACATATTCTGATTCAAGATATGGATTCATTTCTAGCGTATATTTCACAAGATTTGCTACTTGACTCCTTCCTCTGCTTAGTAAGAAAGGAATGTACTTTTCAGTGCTTATTTCAGTGTTTATTTCAATTATTTCCTCAGAACAAAAACCTGTTACTATTAGTAACAGGTTTGATATTAAGAAAAACGTAGACCTCCTTATCATTCTAAAAGTCCTCTTGTTTCAATAAACTTATTGATTTCTTTAATTACAAAATCGAATCTTGGTAACATTAATTTTTTGTCTTTAAAGAAATTAAAACTTCTTAAATATCTTCTACTGAAAATGAAATCAGAAATTTCACCAACATTGTTCATGTTTATTATTTTTATGGAAGACGGATCTACTTCATGCTTCTGTAATTCATTCTCATCCTGTTTTATTAGTAGTTGCAAGTTTGTTATTTTTTTTAAGTTTTGAGGTTTTCCGCCAATGTTTATATATTTTATTATTTGTTTATTTTGACTTAGAATTGGATTCGCAATATTTGCTTGATTCCCAATGGTAATGAGGGTTAATTTATTCAAATTCGTTCTTAGATCTAGAAAATCTAATTTTTGAGTTGATTTAATAAGTTCAAGAATATTTTGAATATCGGTGACTTCAGATGCTTGATCTTGTCTATCATTTAGCATTTTTATAGGTTCTATTAAATATTGAATGACTTTATTTGAAACAGAGGTTAAGAAGCTTTGGCTGTCATTTTTAATGAAATTATAGGCATGGTTAGATTGATATTTTGGTGAATATAAATAGACGATGTTACCTTTTGTAACCAGCCTATTTACTAGTGATTTAAACATTGAATCATGAGAATAAAGAGGAAGAATAATTAAAATACTATCGTATAGTTTTTGATTATTGCTAATTGGAGCATTTTTATATACATTTGCATATTTTGGTAGGTAATTCATTTCATTTATAAAAAATGGACTAAAATCGTAGAAAAGAAAAGGATTTTGGCTGTTAAGTCCCAAAGTTAGACTGATTGGGTACCAAATTGATAGGTCTAAATTATTTGTATAATCTTTGATTCTGGTAAAACCTACTTTGTAGGTGGAATTTTCATCTTGTGGGTAATCTGCAAAAAGACCAAAGTATGAAAATGTAGTTGTAATTAGTACCACAATTATTGATGGTATTACGATAATCGCCTTTAAGAGGAGAGAATAAATTATTCTTTTAAATTTATTCTCTGGATTATTTGTTCTTCTAAGGAAAATTGTTTTTATATTCTTGATGGTAGCTACTATTAAAAAGAATAAAAATATGAAGCCTACATATAGCATTAATGGCTTGATTTCTATTAGATATAGAGTGAGTATAAAAAAGATCCCTGGAAAAAGTATGAAATAATCTTCATAAGAAAATTCTCTTTTAAAATTGAATAAGTTTATTACTAAAAATATACTAAAACTTAGTAGAAATATGATTTCATAAAATTGCCCATTCATAAAAAGTTAGTTTTTCCTTAAGTAATTATAAGCATAAAAATGTTATTTACAAAGTAATTTACACAAATGATAGTGATTTATGAACAAATAATAGTGATATAATTTAACCATTATTGTTTATTTCGTAATTCAATATTGAAGGAGTATATATTTTTAGGATTGCACTGAGGTACCTCTTGGAATTTTATTTGAAAATACCAAAATAGTGCTACATTTGCTAATCATTGTTTAATTTATAATTTCTTTTTCTGGATAGTTGATTTTTATGTAACTACTATTTTTAGTTTTATATGAAAATATTTTAAGTTGATGCCTATTTTGAGTTCAAAGTTTTATTAGTTCTTTGTTATGTATGTTAAATGAGTTTTGCTCATAGATTATTAATTATGATATAAATCATATTGGTGTGATGTTTTCAGAGGTAATGATACGGGTCATGTTGGGAATTTTTTTAGGAACCGGTGCATCAAGTGGTGTTCCTATGTTAAATTGCAATTGTAGAGTATGCAGTTCAATCTCGGACAAAAATAAAAGACTTAGAAGTTCGTTTCTTCTAAATGCATTAGGCATGAATGTATTAATTGATACGGGTCCTGATATTCGAACTCAGCTTTTAAGAGAAAACATTTCAAAGCTTGACTTAGTACTCTATACCCATGAGCATTATGATCATGTTATGGGTATAGATGATATTAAATTTTATACAAGAACTTCTCCACTAAACATTTATGCACGGGAGAGCACTATGCAACACATTAGGAATGCTTTTCCGCATAATTTTTCATCAAGGGAATCTATAAGTGGCAAAGCCAATGTTATTCCTAATTTAGCAATAGACTTAAAACCAATTGTTTTTAAAGGTTTAGAAATAATGCCAATTCCTTTACTTCATGGAGATATAATTAGCTTAGGGTATAGGATAAATAATTTGGCGTATTTAACTGATGTTAAGTCTATTCCTGATATTTCATATGAATACTTAAAGGGATTGGATGTGATGATAATAGATGCTTTAAGGATTAAGCCTCATCTTGGACACCTGAATTTCGAGGATGCTGCCCGTGAGGTCATGAAGATAAAGCCTAAGATTGCTTATTTTACTCATATTGCACATGATATAATGCATGAAGAATTCGATTATTTGGCGAAAGATAATATCTATTTGGCTTATGATGGTCTGAGGATTCATATTTAAATTGAATTGGTGGATATTTGTGAATTTAATTTCATGGAATGTAAATGGAATAAGAGCTGTACTTGGTAAGGGTTTTCTGGAATTTATTGAAAAATATAGTCCGGATATTTTGTGCCTTCAAGAAACTAAGGCTTGTAGAGAACAGTTACCAAAAGAGCTTATTAACATCGAAGGATATTATACTCACTTTTCAAGATCCATAATCAAGGGTTATAGTGGGGTTGGTATTTATTCAAAGGTTGAACCTATTAAATTAGAGAGCATGAACATAGAGGTATTTGATAGAGAAGGTAGATGTCTTATTGCTCATTATCGTGATTTTGTACTCATTAATGCATATTTTCCTAATTCTCAAGCTTTAAGAAAAAGACTTCCCTATAAGCTTGATTTTTTAATGAGTCTTAAATCTCTTGCAAATTCATTTATAGGTTCTGGAGCAAACCTTATCATTTGTGGTGATTTTAATATTGCTCATACAGAGATTGATTTATCTAATCCTAGAGGAAGCAGGGAATCTGCTGGTTATTACATTGAAGAAACTACTTGGATGGATAACTTTTTAAATGAAGGTTATGTGGATACATTTAGAATGTTTAATAAGAGTCCAGATAACTATACTTGGTGGGATTATAGAACAAAGGCAAGGGAGCGTAATATAGGCTGGAGGATTGATTATTTTATTGTAAATGAAGTTTTTAAGTTTAGAATAAAAGATGCTCTAATTTTAAATGAAGTAATGGGCAGTGATCATTGTCCTGTTGTTTTACAGCTACACTAGTGAGTAATAGAGGATGTACATGAACAGATATTTTTTTATTATTCTTATTTTTTTTATACATGGATTTATTTTTGGCATCGATTTGGAGAGTATTGATTTTTATCGTAGTCTTGAGAAGAAAGAGTTAATATTTGTAATCCATTTATTAGAGCGAGAAAAATATTTTAGTTCGAATAGTAAACTTTTGACATACATTGGTTTGGCTAAGGAAGCTTTAGCTGAGCGGAATATTCGAGTGCTGGAGGGTGATAATAAATTAGGTGATATGCCTAAACAACTGAAGAATTATAAGGACTCAAAACTTGTTTTGAGTGCATCACGAGCTTTAAATATGTTGGTTTATTGTGATGTTAGTGATGGGTTTTTAAAAACTTTAGATGGGCGAAATGTAGGTATCCAAGATGGTAATTTTGTGATTCTAGGATCTGAGCCCATTAATAGATATTATGATGTATCAAATGAATATACTACTGTTGAGATTTATAAGACAAGCATTTTAAATCCTGATTTTAGTAAGTTTATTTTAGATAAATCTGGATCTTTTGTTTATATTGGTGAGTTTAATAAGAAAGTTTATCTTGATGATGTTTCAAATTTGTCTAGAGAAGAACTTTTATTCTTATTTTATGAACTATTTCCTATTTCAAAATTAAAAGGTGTAAAGGATTGGTATGATTTTGGATTTTTATCTATTCTTAAAGAAGTTAAAAAAACTTATAATATAGCAATAAATTCAAGGAGAATTAAATGAAGTATCGGGATATTAATAATATATTTAAATATATTGTTTTAATTTTAGCATTTTTTCTTGTATCTTGTGAATCTTCTAAATTAAAGACAGATAAGAATTTACTAAGTGGTCAACTTGAAAATGGACTTAAGTATTATATTTATGGAAATAAAACTCCGGAAAAGGCTGTTCATATGGGGATTTTGTTTCATGTTGGATCTTTGCATGAAGAGGAAAATGAGAGAGGATTAGCTCATTATCTTGAGCACATGGCTTTTAAGGGAACAAAAGACTATCCGGGTGGTGATGGTATTTTTGAAGTTCTTAAAAAATTTGGGATGGCATTTGGAGCTGATATTAATGCGCATACTGGGTTTGACCAAACTTATTATCATCTTGATTTGCCAGATGGTAATAATGAAACAGAGATTAATGAGGCTTTAAATGTTTTAAAGAACTGGGCTTCACAAATTGAATTTAATGAAGTTGAAATAGATAAAGAGCGAAATGTTATTATTGAAGAGAAAAAGCGTGTAGAGAGCTATCCTAGTAGGCTGACTGAAAAAGTATTTCCATTTATTCTTGGTAATAGCAGATATACAGTCAGATTACCTATTGGGCTTGAAGAACGAATTTTATCTTTTAAATCAGAAGACTTTAAGAAATTTTATAAGAAATGGTATAGACCAGATCTTACTAGTGTAATTATTGTAGGAGACATTGAGCCTAGTGAAATTGAAAAGAAAGTCAAAGAACAGTTTTCATCTTTAGAAAAACCAGGTAGTGAAATTGAAAAGATTAAAATGAATTTAGACACAGTGATGAGTGAAAAATTTTTAAGTGTAGAAGATATTGAGATGCCGTTTCCTAATATAACTTTTGTTAAAAAGGATATTCACAATATTGTAAGTACCTCTGGTGAGATTAAAAGAGATATTGAGAAAACTTTGCTAGATGGTCTTTTTGAAAATAGATTCGCTGAATTAAAGACTTCTGGATTAAATTATTTGATGTCTTTTGATAGCAGTGATATCTCATTCAAATCAGATGATAATTATATTTTAATTAATCAAATTGCTGTTAATTTCAATCCAGACCATTTAAAAGAAGGCATTGAAGGATTTTTCTATGAAATGGAGAGAATAAAGAAATTCGGGTTTACTCAAGGAGAAGTTGACAAGATCAAGTCTCAACTTATAAGTTCTTATAAGATAAGCAAGGATA
The DNA here is from genome assembly GCF_003076595.1 of Candidatus Borreliella tachyglossi. Lineage (NCBI taxonomy): Bacteria > Pseudomonadati > Spirochaetota > Spirochaetia > Spirochaetales > Borreliaceae > Borrelia > Candidatus Borrelia tachyglossi. The sequence continues at coordinate 564,476 of NZ_CP025785.1, forward strand.
ACATTGGTAAGAGGAATTCATCTATGATTGCTAACCTTTTGTTAGAAATTGCTTTAGAGGGATCGAAAATGCTTGATATGAATGAATATTATGATATAGCTATTGAGCATCTGAATAAACTTAGTCTAAAGTCAATATCAGATTTTGCTAAGAGTCAAGCATCCATAAATGATCGTGCTATTATGTATGCTTATTCTAATGATAAATATCATCCTAGTTTGACTCTTGAAGAAATTCAAGAATTGCGTGAGATTGCGTTAAAAAGAGATACAAAACCTTATGATGATGTATCAATTCAAGGAGAGTTCTTTAAGAAATCTTTGGAAAACAAAGATATTATTAATGAGAAGGAATTATCTGATGGAGTTTCATACTTTACTCTTGAGAATGGGGTTGAAGTTTACTTTAAGCATAATGAGCATAAGAAAAATATGGTTACTCTTAGTGCAAGTTCTTGGGGAGGTGTGTTAAGCGAGAATGCTGATCTTATTCCTGCTTTATCTTTGGCACCAAGTGTTGTTTCTAGATCGGGGTATGGAGATTATTCTTCGCTTCAAGTTGAAAAATATTTGTCAGACAAGGTTGTAAGCTTAAGTCCAAGGATTGGTGATCAAACATCAAGTATTAATGGTAGTGCTGATGTGAAAGACCTTGAGACTCTTTTTCAGCTTATATACTTTACGTTTAATGAGCCAAAGATAGATGATATCGTTTTACAAAATAATATTGATAATATAAAGGCAGAAATCAAAAGTAATGAGAATAATTCTAAATATCTTTTTGGTAATGCTGTTGGAAAGTTTCGTACCAATGATGATTATCGTTTTAGAGATATTCAGGAAACTGATTTGAAAAATGTATCTAAGGATATTCTTTTAGATTTCTATAAAAAGAAATTTACTTATGCAAATAACTTCAAATTTGTATTTGTGGGAGATGTAGATTTAGAGACAATAAAAACCTTTTCAAGAAAATATTTAGGTAATTTAAGTTCTAAGAAATTGGATGGGTTTAAAGATTTAGATTACTCTTATAAGAGAGATGTGGAGCGAATAGTTGTAAGGAAAGGTGAGGATGCAAGTAGTATTGTACGTATTTTCTATCCTTTTGAGTTCAAATATACACCCGAGAGTGCTTTAAATTATGAGGGTTTAGTACTACTCTTAACCGAGAGCCTTATTAAATCTATTAGAAGGGAAATGTCTAGTGTTTATTCAATCAATGCATACTTTGATTGTGATATTAGAAAATATGGTAATTCAGATGGTTTTATAATTGTAGCTTTTACAGTTGAGCCTAAAGCTCTTGATAATGTTTTGAGATCTGTTAGTGATCATTTGTTAGAAAGACAGAAAAAAGAGTTTGGAGACGATGATTTTAATTACGTTAAGAAAAACCTTATTAAAAATCAGGATAATAACTCTGAATCTGATTGGTATTGGACTTCAAAAATATTGCATTCAGTTCTTTGGTATGATACTTTTATAGATACTTTCAGTATTAAATTTATTGAAAAAAATTTAAACAAAGATGTTATAAATTCATTAATTAAGAAACTTAATTTTAATCAGAGAACAGAGATTGTGTTAATTCCGGAAAAAAGTAATTAGTTTGAATTTTGAATAACAGGTGTACTGTTATTTTTTGTTATTTCGTCTTTAAAAAGGACTAGTAGCTCTCCAGCTATTAGTCCTTTTTCTTTCCATAATAGTTTTTCTAAATTTATAGTCCATTCTTCATATCTCTTTATTCCAAGTTTGGAGAAATATTTTGTATTAATTAGGGATTCTGCAAGATCTTCTTTTGGAATTTAGGTGGTGTAAGCATAAAATTCATTTATTACTAAGTATTGAGACTTAATATCATAGGCTTTATTATCTAAAAATTTAATCCAAGCTCGTTTATCTTTTGGTAAAACATGTTGATTCCAGAAATTAGAGATTGCCTTACTAAAATTATTGTCTATAAAGAAATACATGTGTAAAATTTCATGTATGAATATTATCATCTGAGCTACTCTTGACATAGAGTCGTCTTCTGAATAAGTTGCAAACGCAATATTCCTTGATTTGTATTTGATTTTCATTATATTATTTTCAGTATATGCTAATTCATTCGTTATAATTATGTTTCTTAATATTATTTCTTCTTTATTTAATTTGGTGTTTAGTTTTTGCGCCGTGTTGAAGAATGTAATTATGTCCTCAAGTTTATAGTTGTGCCCTTTTCATCCTATTTCACTTTCTAATGCATCACTTGATAAAAGAATTCCTCGGAATTCTTTTATCTCAATAAAAAATGCCATCCTTTTTAGCATCAGAGACTGATCTTTTAGGGTCTTGAATTTTAATATATATACCCTAGGCGCTGCTATTAAACGAAAATTCAAATGAGTCTCTTCTATAATTTTCTTTTTTATAGTTGAAAATGAATTTTAAATCAGCATGTATTGCTTGGTTTATATCATAATAAGCATTCATATTAATATATCCGATTTCGCTTATTTGAATCATATTGTTATTTTTAGTGGATTTTATTTCGTCGTGTTCATTTTCTAGTGATGTATACTTTATGAAATATTGTTTGGAATTCTTTTTTTGAGCATAGGTCTGAGATTATGGGATTTAGTATTTTTTCTTGAGCCTTAAATCCGATAGTTTGAGTTTACTCAAACTTGGTTGTTCTGTTTCTGTATTAAGTCTATTACTTTCAATATTATTGAAAGTAATAGACTTAATATTATTCATTTTAATTTCTAATGTTAATTCTTGATATTGGTTAATTATTTTTGGAATGTGATATGAGTGGCTTTCATCTTTAGTGATGATTTCTATATCGCCATTTTCATTGCTTAGGAGGTTCAGTACAATATGATGTACTTCATCTTTCGCATCAAAGTATAGTGTTGTTTGATTGTCGCTTTTTATTGATTTTTCTTGTTGGTGTTGATTTATATATATCATAGAAGCTTGTTAATGAAACTAATATTGCTAAAAATTTTTTCATCATTATATCTAAAAAAAAGAACCCAACGGTTCTCTCTTTAAACATCCTCTAGGGGAGTCGAACCCCTCTTGCCAGGATGAAAACCTGGAGTCCTAACCGATAGACGAAGAGGACAAATTGAGCTCAGTAGGACTCGAACCTACGACAAACGCCTTAAAAGGGCGTCGCTCTACCACCTGAGCTATGAGCCCATGTAAATATTAAAACCACCAAAGCTAATGGTACAATTTATTTAAAAGTATGTCAATATATACTTTTAAATAAGAAATTAAATCATCAGTTCTTTGAGCTGCACAGGACTCGAACCTGTAACCGGCGGATTAAGAGTCCGACGCTCTACCACTTGAGCTAGCAGCCCTCTAGTTATTAGCAAACTAATAACTAGAATAAATTGTTATAAACATAATGTCAAGGATTATTATGGTTTTTTCTCTATCTGTTCTAGCAATTTTTTTGCTTCCGAGTGATTGGGATCTAAGATTAGGAATCTTGTTAAAGATTCTTTTGCTAAGACTTTATTTTTTGCATTAATTCTTGCTTTTGCAAGTTTTAATAATAAATTTTGATTATTGGGTAAAAATCTTAAAGCATTTTCATATGCAAAATCAGCTTCATTATATCTTTCAAGTCTATAAAATGAGTCTGCGATTAAATTATATACCTTTGCTATTCGTGCTCCATTTGAGTCAAGACCAATATATTCTTGAAAATATTTGAGTGCATTTTTATATTGTCCTTGGAAAAAATAGGCTTCTCCCAGTGCTTGAACTATTCTGATATCGTATTTTTTTATTTCAAGCCCCTTTATGGCTTCTATTTCAGCTCTTTTATAGTCTCCAATTGCGATTAGACTCCATACAAATATTGTTCTTGCATCTAAATTATTAGGATTTTGTTTTATCTCATCTTGGGTGTTATTAATAGCTTCTTGGAATCTGCCTTCTCTGTATAAGAGGAGTGAATCTTCTTTTTCTTGTGCCTCTAGGAGAATTGAGTATAAAGGTAATATTAGAAGTATTTTTGATAAAAAACCTTTATTCAGCATTTTTCCTCCATTTCACAATTTCCTTTAAAGATCGCTCCTGAATCTATGAAGAGTTCTTTTGTTTGAATATTACCAATTAATGTTCCAGTCTTGTAAATTTTTATTGTTGCTAAGGCCTTTATATTGCCTTTCATTATACCATGATTGAGAAAATGATTGCACTTAATTTCTGCATCTACATTGGCTTTTTCTCTTAAGTATATTGAGCTTGTAGAGTTTATGATTCCTTTAAGTACCCCTTCAATGATTATTGGTTTACTACTTTCTAGATACCCTTCGAATTCAAAATTATCCTTTATAACATTTTTAGTGTTGCTTTCTTCAAATTCTAGGCTGTCTATGCTCATTATAGCTCCTAAAAATGAATGCTTGGCATCAAGCATTCATTTTGCTTTAGTATTAATTTTAAGTTTGCATTTGTGCTCTCAATCTCTTCTTTGACCTAAAAACCTTAGTAGGTATAAGAATAAATTTATGAAATCCAAGTAAAGCTTTAAAGAGGCTACAACGGCCATTCTGTTTTTAACCTCGGTTCCATCTTCTAGCATTCTATTCATCTTAGAGATATTTTGAACATCATAGGCTGTTAAACCCGTAAATATTATGACTCCTAGTATTGAGATTAAAAAATTGAGCCCTGAACTTCTAAAGAATATATTAACAATAGATGCAATAATAATGCCCCATAAGCCCATAATGAGATAGCTTCCCATTTTCGTAAGGTCTGTACTTGTTGTATATCCATAAAAGGACATTGCAAGGAAAGTTAGAGCAGTAATTCCGAATGTGTAGAATATTGAACCTTGTGTGTATATCATAAATACAGAAGACAGTGTTACTCCTGTTAATGCTGAGTATCCTAAAAAAAGTGCTGTTGCTGTGCTACTTGATATTTTCTCAATTGCGCCACTTATTGCGTAAACGAGTCCAAATTGTACAAGTATTATTGCCATAAATGAAATTGGATTTGAGAAGACTACCGCTCTCATTATCGCATTTTCAGATGTTGTATATGCAAATACTGCAGATATTAAAAGACCAATTGCCATTAGTCCAAAAACTTGAGCCAAAAATTTATTTTTTATTCTTATCTCTTGTTTATCTTGAGTTAACTCAAACATAATAATGCCTCCCTTTTATTTAGCTTTGTTTTGTTCATTAAATTTTTTACATAGGTCATCAAATATAGAACTTGGAACTTTACCGTATCTTAAAAATTCCATTGAAAATTCAGCTTTTCCTTGTGTCGAGGATCTTAAAACAGTTGAGAATCCAAACATTTCACTTAAAGGCACTTCAGCTTCAACCTTGGAGAAACTTCCTTCCTCAAGAGAGCCTAGAATTATTCCTCTTCTTTGATTGAGAAGACCAAACATATTTCCTTGAAATTCCGTTGGACCTTCAAGACTTACTTTCATTATTGGCTCAAGTATTGTAGGTTTTGCCTTATTATAAGCTTCTCTAAAGGCTCCAAGTGCGGCAAGTTGGAATGCAATGTCAGACGAGTCAACAATGTGATATTGACCATCGTTAATTGTAACTTTAATCCCGACAATTGGGAATCCAATTAGGGTCCCCTTCTCCATAGCTTTTTGGAATCCCTTGTCACATGATGGAATGTATTCCGTTGGAATTACTCCACCCTTGATGAGATTTACAAATTCATAAACTTGTCCCTCTGTGTCAAGTGGTTCCATAAATCCAGCGACTCTGCCAAACTGACCAGCACCGCCTGACTGCTTTTTGTGGGTATAGTTAAATTCTGATTTCCCTGTAATGGTTTCCCTGTATGCTACTTGAGGCATTCCTGTGTCAACTTCTGCTTTAAATTCTCTTTTCATTCTTTCAATGTAAACTTCTAAGTGTAATTCTCCCATACCCTGTATTATTGTTTCGTTTGATTCGGAGTCTACATAAGTTTTAAATGTAGGATCTTCTTTTGTAAATCTTCCAAGAGCCTTAGCCATATTATCAGCTGATTTTTTGTCTTTAGGTTTTACCGATAAAGATATTACTGGGTCTGGAATATACATTGATGTCATTGAATAAGTAATAGATGGATCGCAGAATGTATCGCCTGATGCACATTCTATTCCAAATAATGCAACAATATCACCACTGCTTCCAGATTCAATGTCCTCAGTATTATTGGCATGCATTCTAATAAGCCTTCCAACTTTGAACTTTCTAGAAGTCCTGGAATTTATGAGTTCTTGTCCTTTCTTTAAAATACCCTGATATATTCTAACATAAGTCAATTGACCGTATTGTCCATCTTCCAATTTAAATGCAAGTGCCACAGTAGGCAAATTTTCATCAGTCTTAAGGTCAACTTCTTTTTCATTTGCGTTTAGGTCAAGTGCTACATTTTTAATATCGTGAGGAGAAGGTAAAAATCTAGTTACAGCGTCAAGTAAAAGCTGAACGCCTTTATTTTTGTAAGCAGAACCCATAAAGACAGGACAAAGTTTTAAACTTAAAGTACCCGTTCTAATAGCGTTATATATTGCTTCCACAGGGACATTGCTTCCTTCCATATGAAGTTCCATAAGTTCATCATTAAAGTCAGCTAAAGCATCAAGCATTATTTCTCGCTTTTCTTTTGCCTCATCGAGTAGTTCAGCAGGAATTTCCTTTTCTATAATTTCCGTTCCATCTTTGCCCTCAAAATAATAGGCTTTCATTAAGATAAGATCTATAACCCCGAGATGTTTATCTTCAAGTCCAATTGGAATTTGCATTAGAACTGAGTTTAAATCAAGCTTGTCTTTGAGTTGATCTTTTACATTATTAGGGTTTGCCCCAGTTTTGTCACATTTATTTACGAATGCAAGGCGTGGAACATTGTATCTCTTTAGCTGTCTGTCAACTGTAATTGATTGAGATTGAACTCCTGCAACAGAGTCAAGAACAAGTATTGCGCCGTCTAGAACTCTAAGTGAGCGCTCAACTTCAATAGTAAAGTCAACGTGACCTGGAGTGTCAATGATATTGATTGGATGGTCTTTCCATTCAACATGAGTTGCAGCTGATGCTATTGTAATCCCTCTTTCTCTTTCAAGTTCCATTGAATCCATTGTTGCCCCAACTCCATCTTTTCCTTTTACTTCATGAATAGCGTGGATTTTATTGCAGTAGAAAAGGATACGTTCTGTGAGTGTGGTTTTTCCTGAGTCAATGTGGGCACTGATACCTATATTTCGCAATTTTTTATAGTCCATGGGACACTTTTCCTCCTAAGTTTATATAAATAGAACGCTAATTACCTTAGTTATTTTACATGATTTTTTGAAAAAAATCTATTTTAAGTGTTTGAGGTCAATTTTGACTTGAGAAAATCCCATTGCCTTCAAGGTGGATTAACACATTCCTAATTACTTTTGGAGATTTACACATGATAGATTAATAGAAGAAGCACCTTGATCCTATAAGTAATTATAAAGAAGTTATTACTTTGCTTATCAATTTTAATTTTTGTCTCTTGTAATAATTTGAGGTAAAAAAGTAATGAGAAGATTAAAAAATTTAACAAAGTTTAAGATAGTCTTTCATTCTTAAATAAAGATACAAATTAATTTATGAGTTTATTTTCAAGATAAGGGCTCTGGTTAAACTGTTTGAGCAAATATTAATCCAAGACATTAATGATTAGTAATAAGTACATAATTAAATTAATTTTCAACTTAATCTTGCAGGAATTGTGCTTGACTAAATTTTATTAAGTATATACAATTTTTTACAAGGAATATATCATTTAGTAAATTTTGAATTTATTGATTAAAAATTCTTATATTTAATGAATTTACTCTTTCTTTACTTTATATTTTATACTCCTAAGAATAACCATTTGGAGGGTATAAGTTGAATACTTTAACAATATCTCATGAATTGAGCAAAATATATCAGGTTGATTACGATTCTAATTTGTCTGAGCTTTCTGTATTTTTTAAAGATGGAAGGGCTTATAAATATTTCAAGATTGAACCAAGACATTTTAGTGTAATATCTAAGCTTGTTCAAGAGAGAAAATCAGTTGGTAAATACTTAACAGAGCATATATTTAATAAGTACGATCAAGAAAAGCTTTAATTTTAGTTAGTCAAGAAGGGCTCCTAGTTTAAGTAGGAGCCTTTTCTTTGGGCTTTAGTATGGAGCATCCAATATAATTAAAAAGAAAAATTATATTGGATTTTATTGTTATAAGATATATATTATTAATAGTTAAATATTTATAAATTTATTTGGTAAGGTGTAAGATATGAAAAAAGGTTTAATTATTATAAGTTTGTTTCTGTGCGTTAATTCATCTTTTGCTAAGGTTTTCTACTTTTCGGTAGGCTTTAGTGCTCAAGCTAGTCTTGAATCATTTTTATTATTTAATAGAGGCACTGGGACGGTTGTGGATAAGTGGTTAAGTTTAGGCTTGTTTTCTACTTTGAGTAATTTTAAAAATCAAGTTATTCCCCGCTTTAATGCACTTGCTAATAGCACAGTGAATGTTTATGGTTCTTATCAGGAAAATTTTAATGCTATTAATGATTTACAGAATAAATTAAGAAGTAATGCACAAATAAATGATGTTTTGGCAATAGATTTATCTTCTTTAAAGGATGTTAGTTCGATTCTGGGAAATATTGATGCACTTAGGGGATTTTTTCTTGATTTAAGTAATTTAAGTCCGGAGGCTTTAGTTCAAAAGTTAGATGGAGCTGGATTTGGTGTTCAAAATTTTTTGTCTCATTTAGGCGAAACAACAGAGCATGCTGTTGAGCTTAAGGAGATTATATTTAAGCAGTTGGATGAATTTGGAATTGGTAGTTCAGATGATTTTTTACAGCTATTAGATGAAATTTCTCAGCCAGGCAGTGTGTTAAATGATGCTTTTAGAAATAAGTTGTCACCTTTGTTTAGTGTTGGTTTTCAGGGTTATTTTCAGGTTGGACTTCCTATTGTGAGCAGTGATTTTTATTATGGATTTGAGCTTGGATTTGGTATGAATCTTGGTAGAACAATTATGCCTAATCTTGAATTTTTAAGAGATTCTTCTTCTGTTTCTTTGGGCTTGGGAGTAATGCCAAGGCTTTTCATTAAATATGATATTTATTATATAGCTGCTACTTTGTTTACAGGTTTTGGCGACAAGTCTTTAGTGGTAGATCCTATTTATGTGGGAAATTTAATTGGTAAGGGTAGGGTAATCAATCCTTTTCATGTTATTGAGACAGGGGCTAGATTAAGATTAGCTTTCCTTAATTTGGAATCATCAGTGCTTTTTTCTGTTAGTGATTTTCAATATAGAGACTTACGATTTGGACTTGGTTTTGAGATCCCAATAATTATTTAGGTGCTTATGTTTGTTTAATATTTTATTTTAATTTATAATGTTTATCCTATTATTGGATAGTACGGTCAGAGTTTTATTTTATGTATAAGGTGCCATTTTTTTTATCTTTTTGTTTTGTATTATCTTGTAATACTCTTTCTAGAGAATATCAAGCTATCTCAGATGAGTATTATAAGCTTGGTAAATTAAATGAGGATCTTGGGAATAATCAGGCTTCTGTATCACTATATGAAAAATCTATTCAGTTTAATTCTGATTTAAATGGTGCATCTAGTTATAATTTTGTTTTGGCTTACGTAAATTTAAAGAAGTACTCTGAGGCTGAGATAAGACTTACTTCTTTGTTGGAAAGTGATCCTAGTAATATTTTGTTGATTAATTTAAAAGCTTATTTGTTTTTTAAACAGGATAATCTAGAAGAGGCTTTAAAGTTTTATTTGCATACTTTAGAAATAGCTCCTGCTAATAAGGAAGCATTGTTTAATATTTTCTACATTTATCATTCTTTAAATGATAAAGAGAATGCAAAGAAATATATCTTAAAATATAAGGAATTGAATTATTCAGTGCCATCTAATGCAAGCGAGATAGTATCTTCCATATTAGAGGATTGAGTCTAAAGATAATTTTTGTGGTATAATGACTTTATAGCTGGTATATCATGAGATTGATGTGCATATTTTAGGAGGGTTAGGCTTTATGAGAACAAAAATTTTGATAGTAAGCTTGCTTGCTATTGCAAGCAATGTTTTTTCAGGAACTACTTTTGAATTTAATCTTGGATTTGGAATAGGCTTGCCAGTTAGTACTATTTCAAACTTTTATAATACAGCTTTAGATATAGGTGAAAAACTAAATAGTGTGGATAGAGACAAGGTAGTTCAGGACTTTGCCGATATGGTTAATATTGCTAAAGCTGGGTTTGGTTATGGAGGTCATGCTCAAATGGGAGCAAGATTTGATCATCTTTTGTCACTTGGGTTTGAACTTGGATTTGATTTTAATTTATTTAAAGCAATCAATCGTACTGGAAAATTAAATGATAGCTTTTCATTTATTGCGGCTATTGAGCCTAGATTTTATACAAGGTTAGATTTTTTTATTGGAGCTATTGCATTCTTTACCGGACCTAGAGTTAATATAGCTACTGCTAGGGAAAAATCTATCTTAAATGACCTTGGTATATTTGCTTGGGATTTGGGGACAAGACTTACATTTTCTTTCTTGATGCTTGAGGCATATTACAGTTGGAATATTAAGAAGGAAGAATTTTCTGACTTTAAGGTTGGTTTAGGTGTTGAGTTTGGAATTTTATAATAGACAGCAAACAAATTCTTATATTAATTTTAGCATATGTGTTATTAACTAATTTTTTAAAATTTACTAGTAAAGAAGGTTTTTATTGTATTAACTTTAAGAACCTTCTTTTAATTTATGTAAATTTTATTTGTATTAATGTAGAATGAAGTAAAGATTTTTTATTTAAAGTAGGGAGTTTTAAAATTGAGTTTACTTATTAAAAAATCAATAGGGATTATTGCCTGCCCTGGTGGAAGAGTATTTGCGGATAAAATAATGGAAGAGTTTAAAAAAATATTTTTAGGTACCGAGAATCAAGTTATTAATAAAATTTCGCAAACTTCTAATTGTTTAAAAGAAGATATTTTAAAACTTGAGGGAATTTTACCTCCTTTTTTGGAAGGACTTGAATTCTCTAATTTAAGGGATAATGAGGATATGGAAATTCCTGTCAAGTTTATTAAATTTGCTAATGGTGAATTTAAGGCTGAGATTTTAAAAACTATAAGAAATAAAGATATTTTTATTGTTCAGGATGTTTCTAACACTTTTCCAGTTGATGTAAATAGTAATGACAAAATGATAATGACTATCAACGATCATATAATGACTTTGATGACTACAATAGATGCATGCATGCAAGCTAAGGCTAATTCTGTGAGTGTTATTATTCCTTCGTATCCTTATTCAAGACAGGATAAAAAACATTCAAGAGAAGGGTTAACAGCAAGTCTTTTCGGGAGATTTTTAGAGGAATTGGGAGTTAAACATATTTTGACATTAGATATTCATTCAAAAGCTATTGAGAATGTTTTTAGGAAGACATATTTTGAAAATTTAAATGTATCTTATGAAATTTTTGAGGCTTTGGCTGAGCTAATAGATATTGGGGATTCAAATTTAGTCGTTGTTTCGCCTGATACAGGAGCTGTTAATAGAAATAAGTTTTTTGCATCTAATCTTAAGAGACCCTTAGCTTTACTTTATAAAGAAAGAGATTATTCAAAGGTAACACATAGTGTTAGCGATTCTAATATTTCTGTTACTAAGCTTTTAGGAGATGTTGAGGGTAAGAATGTATTTATGAGTGATGATATTTTAGCTACTGGAGGAACTTTTATTAAGGCTATGAAGCTACTTAAAAATATGGGAGCTAAAAAGATTATATGTGCAATAAGTTTACCGTTTTTTAATGGGGATGCAATCAGATATTTTGATAAAGCTTATGAGGAAGGGTATTTTTATAAGATAATCGGAACAAATGCTGTTTATCATGATTATGAAGTTATAAATAAACCTTGGTATTATGAGGCTAATGTTTCACATCTTTTTGCGGGTGCAATTTTTGCAATACATAATAGAATTAGTTTGCAAAAAATTCTTGATAGAAGTCATGATATTCAGAATTTAATTTCTAAGCGTTAGTTTTATGAATGTGCTAAGTATTGATATTGGTACTAGTACTTTGAAATCTGCTTTAATTAATTCTCATTATGGGGTTTTGAAGAGTTGTGATATAAGTTATTTTGATTATTTTAATGTTGATTTTGAAAACTTTGATTATAAGATATGGATCTTTGCTTTAAAGAGGGCAATTTCTAGTTTTAGAGATAAAAAAATAGATTGTATTTCTATTAGCGGTATTTCTCCATGTCTAATAGCTCTTGATTCAGATTTAATTCCATTAGAAGTGTTGCACTGGAACTCTTCTAAGGTGGTTGGTAAGTTTAGGGGCAAATCAGCCTTTTTGCCTTTTGTACTTAGCACACTTGAGAGGGGAATTTATGATAAGGTGAGATATTTTGTATCTTGCTTTGAATATTTTATTTATTTGCTTACAGATAATCTCATTACAAGCTATCCAAGTCCAGCTTATATCCCTTTTATTTGGAATGACATTGAAATAAGAGAGTATAATCTTGATAAAAATAAGTTTCCTCCTTTCCTAAGGATGGGTGAAAGTGCTGGCAGGGTTACTGATACTGCTAGTATTGAATTTGGTATTAAGAGTGGCATAGAAGTAATTAATGCAGGCATGGATTACTTAAGTGTTCTTATTGGGAGTGGAGCATTATTTTCTGGAATTTTATCAAATAGGACAGGTACAAGTGAAGGTTTTAATTTTGTTTCAGATACATATTTATTGGGATTTGCTTTAGAATATCCTTACTTTTTAGATGGCTTGTTCATTATTGGAAGAATAGTTCCTTCTGGATATTTAATGCAATTGCTTAAGGATAGATTTTTTAAACGAGACAGGTCTTTTAAAAAATTTTTTGAAGCAATTTCTAAAGTAAATGATTTGGATGATATTTATTTTTATCCAAACAAGAGAGAGCTTTTCTCTGACCATATTTTAGTAGATGCAACAGTAAGAGAGAATTTAAGTAAAGGTATTTTTGGGAAATTAGATAATCCGCTACATATGGGAATTGCAATCTTGGAGTCTTCTTATTTTTCCTTTTATAATAGAATATTACAGCTTAGATCTTTTAAGAAAGAAGTCTTAGATATTGTTGTGAGTGGTTCCAATTCAGATAATTTGTTTTTAAATGAGCTAAAAGCTAATATTATTGGTAGAGATTTAACGATTTTTGAATTTAAACATTCAGAGATTATCGGAAATGCGATTTTGGCTTTCTGTGCCTTAAGAGAGTTTGAGAGCTTGGAGACGGCATTTAAAAAAATTGCTAAACTTAACCAGGTAATACCCTTTAGCACTAGTGCTCATGAACGTTATTTAGAGAAATATCAAAAGTATGTTTCTAATTTTGATTTATTTATTAATAGTTAATATATAGGCTTCTTTAAACGAGCTTAACCTTGATATTTTTTTAAGATCTAATTTTGCTTCTGAGATGGTTTTGTAAGGACCAGATCTGACTCTGTAGAGGTCTTTATCATTTACTGTGGCTGAATAGATTTTTGCATTTATTTTGTATTTCATTAGTTCCTGAATATTATTATCAGCAGAAATTGGGTCTGATAGTGATGCATATTGTATATAGTATTCTTTGCTAGGGTCATATTTATTCTCAAGGCTATTTTTATTTTGAGCTTTTGTTGTTTTTTTAGTCTTTGCAATTGTTTTTGGTTTCTGAAGCGTTACTATATTTGTGCTGGATTGTTTGATGGCTTGTGATTCTTGTTTCCTAATAGGGGTTTTATTATTTAAATCACTGCTCAAGCTTTTATCTTTATTGATTTCTTTTGTAAGGTCAATTATAATTTCATTTGAATTGTCAGTTATGTTTAAGGTGTCTTCGTCATTTTTCTTATCTAAAACTTTTTCATCTTTTATTTCTTGTAAAATAATATTTTTACTCGCAATGTCAGATGCTAGATTTTTATTTGGAAAGAAAATAATTATTCCAAGGAATATAATTGTACAAACGGCTATAATTGAAGTTAATGCTACTAAGAATCCCTTGTTGTTATTTTCATCCGAATCTTTCATTATATTACCTCTTTCATTTTTATGGCAATCTCTTTTTTTAGATGCTCATAGCTACCATTATTAATTATATTTGTTATTTTGGAATTTAGAGTATTTTTTTTAAAAAAAATACCTTCTTGACATTTAAGAATATTTATAATTAAATTTTCATCAAAGTTGCGATGTGCCTTTAATCTTTTCTTTATTACGGCATCGCTTCCTTTTATTATAAATATATACCTACAGAATTTTGCAAGATTTAATTTAAAAAGTAACGCAGCATTTATTATAATTTTATTAAATGTACCTTGCGATATTTCTCTTTCTACTTTTGTGTATATAAAGGGATGTGTTATTGCTTCTAATTTTGCTAGATTTGGTTTCAAGTTAAATACGATATTTCTAAGTCTCGCTCTTTCTATTTCATTTTTATTGTTTAATATGGTTTTACCAAATACCTTGATTATTTCATCTTGTTTTACGCGTAGTGCTGTGTGTCCAATTTTATCTACATTTATTTCATGAAATCCATATTCACTACTAATTATTTTTGAAACCGTATCTTTACCAGTGGCTATTCTGCCAGTGATGCCAATAATTATATATGCATCTCTCCCCATGATTTTCCAGTCTCAATATTTGCTCTTAAAGGAAGTTTTAAAGGATAAGCATTTTCCATCATTTCTTTTATTATTTTCTTTGCCTCATCACATTCTTGCTCAGGCGATTCGATAAGCATCTCATCATGAACTTGTAATAGTATTTTTGACTTAAGATTTTTACTTTTAAATTCATTAAAAACTTTAATCATCGCAATTTTCATTATATCAGCCGCGCTTCCTTGAATTGTACTGTTTATTGCTATTCGCTCAGCTCCTGATCTTTCTGAGTAATTTTTACTATTGATCTCTTTTATGTATCGCCTTCTCTTTAGTAGAGTTTCGCTATAACCATTTTTTCTTACAAAATTTATTTGATTTGTCATAAAAGGTTCTATTTTAGAATAAAGCTTAAAGTATGAATCAATGAACTTTTTGGCTTCTTCTCTTTTGATTGACAATTCTTTTGCAAGTCTGAAATCTGACATTTTGTAAATTATTCCAAAATTAATTGATTTTGCTACTCTTCTTAAATAAGGTGTTACTTGATCCTTATCTATTTTAAAAAGTTGTGATGCTGTTTCTGCATGAATGTCTTTTTGAGTTTGGAATGCTTTGATTAGTTCTTCATCTTCTGAAAGATGAGCTAGTATGACAAGCTCAATTTGTGAGTAGTCAGATGAAATGAAAATATTTCCCTGCTCTGGTCTGAAGGCTTCCCTTATTTTACGCCCCCTTTCATCTTTGATTGGGATATTTTGTAAGTTAGGTGTAGTGCTCGAGATTCTTCCAGTTGCGGTTCTTGTTTGTAAGAAGTTTGTATGTATTTTATTTGTTTTTTTATTGATAAGATCTATTAAATTGTCTGTGTATGTATTTTTTAGCTTTGAAAGATGTCTGTACTGTATGAGCTTTTCTATAGCTTCATGTTGGTCTTTTATTGTCTCTAGCACCGTGATATCTGTTGAGTCTTTCTTGGCGTCTTGTGGTATTTCTAGGTTTAGGTTTTCAAATAAGATTTCATAAAGCTGTTTTGTTGAATTTAGATTAAATTCAATACCTATACTTTTAATTATTTGCTCTTCAATTAAATTTAATTCTTTGTCAAGTTCGCAGCCATATTCCCTTAGGTATTCTCTGTCAAGGTAAATGCCAGTTTCTTCCATCTCCGTAAGTACATCATTAAATGGCATTTCTATGTCTGTCATTAAGCTTTCAAGGTTGTCTTTTTTAAGCTTCTTTGTAAATATTTTAAATAGCCTTAAAGTAATATCGGCATCCTCAACAGCGTAATTAGATACTATCTCAAGTGGTACGTTTCTTAAACTACGATTTTGTCCCACTATTTCATCGTACTTGATATTTTGATGCTTTAAATACTTTTCTGCTAGAAAATCAAGAGACACTTTTGTGTTTGAGTCAATAATGTATGCTGCTATCATTGTGTCAAAGTAGGGAGGAATCACAGTAAATCCATTATTTTTCAAAATTTTGTAATCGAATTTGTAATTTTGACCAATTAATTTAGGGACTACTTTAAAAAATTCATTAAATTTTTGTATTATGTATTTTTTTTCAATAAAATTTTTTTCTTTATTATCTATTGGGATATAATAACCTTCAAATTCTTTAAACGAAACGGCAATTCCAATTATTTTTGCTTTATAAACATCAAGAGAAGTTGTTTCTGTATCTATTGCTACATATTTTTCTGCTTTTAATGTTTCTATTAGCGAGTCAAGTCGTTCTTTGGTTACTATTGTTTCATATTTAATATTTTCTTCTTGTATTGTTTTTAAAGTGTTTGATTTTAATGGATCTATTGTTTTTAAAATCTCCAGGTCTGACTTATTTATATTTGGAATATTATCTTGAAAGAGCGATATTTGCGCTGGATTTATAGGTGATTTTTTTAATATATCCTTTTTATAGGAATGGATTAATGTTGTGGCAGAGTGTTCTTCAAATAATGGAATAATATCTTCTTTCAAATTTTCCAGCTTAAATTCTTCAAGGTCTGGCAATTCTAGATCTTCTACGAGACTGACGAGTTCATAGCTTAAGAAGGCATTTTCTTTCTCCCTTATTAAAATTTCTTTGTATGTCTGCTGGATAGAATCTAGGTTTTCGTATATTCCATTTAATGTCTTAAATTCACTTAAGAGCTTTACAGCTCCTTTTTCACCAATTCCTTTGACACCTGGTATGTTATCTGACCTGTCGCCAACAATGGATAAATAATCTTTGATTTGAGATTTATTTACGCCAAATTTTTTGATTAC
Source organism: Candidatus Borreliella tachyglossi (assembly GCF_003076595.1). Lineage (NCBI taxonomy): Bacteria > Pseudomonadati > Spirochaetota > Spirochaetia > Spirochaetales > Borreliaceae > Borrelia > Candidatus Borrelia tachyglossi. Next base: position 581,487 of record NZ_CP025785.1, read on the forward strand.
ATAATCATTATCCATTTCAATAAAGTTACCATTTTCGAGTTTAAGTATTTTAGTTTGATCTGACATCATTTGTAATAAGTCTTTGTCTGGAGAGATGATGTAACTTAAATAATTATTTGCCTCTGCTTTTTTTGAAAAGCTGGCTATAAGATCATCAGCTTCATACCCTTGTATCTCAAACATTGGAATATTTGCTTTCATTAAACCTTCTTTTATCCAATAGATTTGAGGAATTAGATCATCAGGAGGAGCGTCTCTTGTTGCTTTGTAGCTTGGGTGTTTTTGTTTCCTGAAGGTTTGAGTCTCTGAATCAAAGTTTACAATTAAGCTTTCAGGTTTTTTATCTTTTATGATAAAAAAAAGAGTTTTGAAAAATCCAATGAATGCATTAGTATTTTCACCGTTTCTATTTATTAAAGGATTATTCTTCATTACATGGTAACTTCTAAATATTATGTTTAGTGCATCGATGAGATAAATTGTTTTCATATTTTAACGTCTACTAGGGTTGGATTATTGTATTTAAAAAGACTTTTAGAGAATTTTATCTTTGGTCTTCTTGACTTCTGTTCAAAGAGTGCTATCAAGTTTGTGTATTCATTTTGATATATGTTGCATATTTCTCCCCTTAAGTAGGTAGCATCTTCTATTAATTTTTCAGACTCTTCTTGGATCTGTCCTTGTATCTTTAACCATGAGTTTATGGTTAGATAATAATTTTTTATTGAATTTAAGATTAACTCCTTTTGTGGATTTGTAAGGTTTAGTATATCTATTAATCCTTGATTGATTTTTTCATTTTCAAATTCTAGGATGGTTTTTAATTTTTCAAGTTCAAGTATTAAATCGCTTAAATATTTATTTAGTATTTGACTAGCTGACAATATTAATTCCTAATTTCTTGTTATTGATGTTATTATCCTTTTTAAGCAGCTTTTTCCAGGTTGTGTGCAAATTTTTAAGATGCTTTAGTACATCTTGAATGATATCTCTGTTTTTTTCTAATGTAACCTTTTCTAATTCTTTATTTAGAAAGGAATATATTGAGAATAAATTGTTAGAAATGTCACCACCATCTTCAAAATTTAGTGTAGACATCAATTCAATAAGTATGTCTTGTGCATGGTAAACTTTTTCATCAGCTTGTACTATGCTTTTTGAATCTTCTTTTTGGTAAAATTCTTTAGCAATTTCTAGATCTTGTATTGCTTTCTCATAAAGCATTACCAGTATTGAAAGGGGGCTTGATGTGTTGATCTGTGTTTTTTTGTATATGTCTTCTTTTACTATCAAGAATTTTCTCCTAGTTTAATGTTTTTATTTGATCTACTATTTGATCTTCTCTGAAAGGTTTTATAATATATCCCTTAGCACCAAGTTCCAAAGCTCTTGTCATTAGTTCTTGCTTTCCAACTGCTGTAACCATTAAGATATTAACTTTTCTTGAAAGCTTATTGTTAACTTCCTTTATTTTCTCAAGAGCTGTCATACCATCCATTCCCATCATTGTAATATCAAGAGTTATTAGGTCAAATTCGTCTTGCTTTTCAAATTCTTGAATAGCCTGAGTTCCGTCTTCTGCTTCAAAAAATTCTTTAAAGCCTAATTTCTTTAGTATTTTGATTAATTTTTTTCGCATAAAAATAGAATCATCAACTATTAAGGCTTTCCTATTTTCTTTCAATCCCAACTCCTTATTTGATTTTGATGTAATTCATAGTTATCTATTTTGTTCTTTTTCTTTAGATTTTAAGATGAATTCGTTTATTACTCAAGTCTTTTGCTTTAAAAAATGTATTTTCGTTATTGAATTATAAACTTTATTTTGAGTTATTTAATTTTTAACTTTCTAAAAGGTTGAATTCAATTTTTAAAGGTGTATTTTTCTTAAGTCTTAAAGAAGATCTACTTTTTTCGAACAAATTTGTTATTAAGTGGCTTTTATTTTACTAGGATTTGTCTTTTATTCTTGTCTTTTAAAGGATGATATTTTTTACTATTTGCAATATTTTGTTAAAATATATTGTGCATTTTTTAGTAAGTTTGATACCAAATTTATGAGCAGAAATATAGAAGACGAAATTTTATCTTTGAAAAGATTAATCAGAAAATGGAATAAAGAATATTATGTTGATTCTTCACCGAGTGTAGGTGATTTGACTTATGATAAAGCTCTTTTGCGACTTCAAGAGTTGGAAAACAAATACCCTGAATACAAAACTCCAGATTCCCCTACTCTTAGATTTGGGAGCGATCTTTTAAATAGCTTTAAAGAAGTTGAACATGCTTTTCCTATATTGAGTTTAGATAAGGCTTATGATACTAAGGGATTATTGTCGTGGATTCAAAGAGTGGGATTAGAGGGCTCTAGCTTAGAACTTTCTAATGGTATCTCGGTTGAGCCAAAAATTGATGGGTGTTCGATTGTTCTTTACTATAAAGATGGAATACTTGATAAAGCTTTGACTAGAGGGGATGGAAAGGTTGGCAATGATGTTACTGAAAATATTAGAACAATTAAAAATATTCCTTTATTTATTGATAAAGGGGTTGAGTTAGTGTTACGGGGTGAGATTTATATCTCGAAGGAAAATTTTTTAAAAATAAATAAAACGTTTGGAAAACCTTATATTAATGCTAGAAATTTAGCCTCAGGTATACTTAGAAGAGTGAATAGTCGGGAGGTTTCTAATTTCCCTTTAGATATTTTTGTTTATGATGTTTTATATTCGAGTTTAGAATTGAATACAAATCATGATGCTTTTGATGAACTTAAAAAATTGGGATTTAAAGTAAATCCTTTGTTTAAATTTTTTGTTGGCACAAGCTTAGAAGAAGATGTTATTAGTTATGTGAAAGAAATAATGGATAAAAGAGAATTTTTCGAATATGAAATTGATGGTGTCGTACTTAAAGTTGATAATTTTATTTTAAGGGAGACGTTAGGGTATACTTCTCATCATCCGAAGTGGTCGATAGCCTATAAGTTTGAGTCTCTTGCAAGTATTAGCAGGGTGATTGATATTTTCGTTCAAGTTGGACGAAGTGGTAAGATCACGCCTGTTGCATACGTCGAGAGGGTCCTTGTTGCTGGAGCCTTTATCACTAATGCAACTCTGCACAATCAAGATTATATAGATTCTATTGGTTTAAATGTTGGAGATGTTGTTTCAATTTCAAGGCGTGGCGATGTAATTCCTGCCGTTGAATCAGTTGTAGAAAAACTTTCAGTTGGTAGTTTTAAAATTCCACATACTTGTCCTTCATGCGGTATGTCTTTAATCAGAGAGGGTGCTCACCTTTTTTGTATGAATAGAGACTGTAATTCCCGAATCATTGAGCAAATAAAGTATTTTTGCAGTAAGAAATGCATGGATATTACAGGATTTTCAGAGAAAACAATTGAGTTCCTTTTTAAAATGAATTTTATATATTCAGAGATGGATCTTTATACTTTTGATTTTGATAAGCTTGCTAATATGAAGGGCTTTAAGCTTAAGAGAATAGATAGTTTCAAAAGCTCAATTGAAAATAGTAAAAAAAAACCATTTAGAAAGCTGCTTCTTGGTATGGGAATTAAGGAACTTGGGGAGAACACAGTAGCATTATTAATTGCTAACAATTTAAACTCATTTGATGCAATTAGTATTCTTTGCAAAGATAAAGAGGGAGCTCTTGCAGAGCTTTTAAAGATCAAGGGAATAGGGGAGAGGATAGCTTTAAATATTATTGAATCATTTAACGATGATGCTATTCTTAATAAATTCAACTTTTTTAAAGAGATAGGATTTAAGATGGAAGAAGGTAATGCTACTGATTATTCTTTAAACATCGCCTTTTTATTTGGTAAGAAATTTTGTATTACAGGGTCTTTCCAAGAGTATTCTAGGCATACCCTTATTGAGAAGTTTACTAAAGAAGGTGCCATTTTTAACAGCTCAGTTACGAGAAGTTTAGATTTTTTACTTGTTGGGGACAAGTCTGGATCGAAAGTTAAGAGAGCTAAAGAGTTAGGCATTAAAATTGTCAGCCTTGATGATATTAAAGCATCCTTAAATTTAGATGATTAGATTTATTTTATTACTTTTATGCCTTTAAATTCGGATTCTAGATTTTTATATAGACTGCCCATTTTATTGATATTGTCTACTTCTATTAAGTTTCTAAAAAAAGCTTCTTTGTGTTTAAGTGATGGACTAATGAAATGGGTTTTGATGTGATGTTTTGAGATTAGTTTGTAAATTTCTTTTGCTCTATGTAAATTTTTTGTTGGTTCTATTTCAATATAATATCTATTAGATTGTTTGAATGCAAACTCGTTACTTTTTTCTTTAAAGTTATAATTGTTTGAATATACATCAGGATACACTCTAAAGTCGGCAGTTTTTATTCCGGTTATTTTTTTGGTACTTTTATGAGTTGTTGTATCTTCTTTGGGAAGGGATTTCATAGTTGCTATTTTATTTTGTTTTAAGGGATTTTTATCAAGGTTTCCTTTTGGATCTTTATTTACTTTCTTGTCTTTTGATTCCAAGCTCTCTTTTATCACGAGGTCTCTATTTTGGGAGGCTACTAGTTCCTGTTGAAGTTTTCGTATGGTATTTTCATTCTCTGTAAGTCTTCTCTCTAGTGTGCTTACTTTCTCTTTCTTTCTATTAATTTCGTCTTCATTTTGGGAGGCTACTAGTTCTTGTTGAAGTTTTCGTATGATATTTTCATTCTCTGTAAGTCTTCTCTCTAGTGTGCTTATTTTTTCTTTTTTTCTATTAATTTCATCTTCATTTTCTTTGTACGATTCTTCATTTTTTGCAATTCTTCCTTTTAATTCATTTATTATTCTCTCTATTGAAGCTAAATTGGTACCAATATTTTCTAAATTATTATGTGCATTGTTGTTCTTTTGTAAATCTCTTAATTCTTTTTGAAGTGCGAGTAGAGCATCTTCATTGCTCATGATTCTGTTGTCTAGCTCATTTAATATATAAGCATTATTGTTGATAGCACCTTCATTATTAATGATTCTGTTGTCGAGCTCATTTATTACTTGCGCTTCTGAATGCAAATACTTTTGTTCCCTATTGTATGTGTTCTCTTCAGCTGGATAACGATACACTCGACTAGGTAGTATATGTTCGTTTTGATTGTAACCATATTCTTGCTCGTTTTGATAAGTATAGTCTTTTGGTTGTAATTTATGATCTAATAGGTCTTCTTTTTTGTTGATTAGATTTTTTATCTCTTCAATTTCTTCTTTTAAGATTTTTGTTATAGCTTCATATTCCTCAGTCTTTTTTTTAATTGATTCTATGTTTTGGGTGCTTAAAAGACTTTCTATGCTTTCAATTTTGTTCTCGTAACTTTCAATTTTGCGCTTTAAATCATCTATGTTTGATTTTTCCGAATGTAATTTTTTCGGTCTTAAACTTTGTGGATATTGTAATTCTTTGTTTTGAAAGTTATTGTTTGCCCCTCTTTTTTTATCTAGTCTTTGAAGCTGTTCCAGATCTTTAAATTCAAGTTTATTTGATTCCTCACTTGATGTATTTGCTGTGTTGAGATTAAGTTTGTTTGAGGAGCTGTCTTCTGAGGTGCTATTTTTGTTATGGTTGGATACTTTTGTATCCTTTTTAGGGTTTGTCTTTTCAATGTTAGTTTCTTCTTTTCCACTTTGAAAATCTTTGCTTAAATCTTCTTTGGGAATGTGGATCGCTGAGTAGCTTATTATATTCTCAGCTGTATTAATTTTAGTCTCTCCAAAGAGTAATGTACATGGGAATAGTACAAAAATTTTAAAGAGCATTGGAATTATCTTTTTACCTTTCTCCATAAAATACCTTATCTATTTTTATAATTTGATATTACCATAGTTTGCTAAATTTATCAAAAGCAGTATTTATAATTAATGTAACACTGCTTCTGGTCTGTGATGCTCTATGTTTTTACTTTTTGATGTGATTATTTTAGTAAAATTAAGTTTTAGTATGCTTGTATTTACAATAGTAATTTTGCTAGTATTGTGCCATAATGATACAAATAAAAGGTAAATTATGAACTTTTTACGTCTCAAGCTCGTTTATTGTTTATGAATTTAGAAAATATGGATGAAATTTGGGCCTTACCAGTTTGTTGCAACATTAAGAATTCTATAATTGAGGATTTTAGGCTTTCAGATAAGTATAAAGAACAGATTTTTAGTATTAGTTATAAGGACAATATCGTCTTAAAGTTTAGTGATGTTGTTGATTCTAGTGAGTTTAATTTGAGACTTTTTGATAATAAAATAGATTTTGAAGGGCAAATTCCCCTTGTGTTGTATGCTGAGAATTTAGAGTCTTTACTGGAGGCAGAAGAAAGCATTGTTTTTGAGTTTAAGACTATTGATCGGAATGATAATTATTCTGATTTAGGATTAAAGGGAGTAGATAAGTTTAAGTTATATAATTCTTATTATGAGTTTTCAGACTATGTGAATTATTATAAAGATGCTTTTCTGGTTAGAGTTTGCTTTAAAGATGATAGTTTGATTATTGATGCAGACCTTGATAATATTTCACTTTTAAATCAGATTATTAGTGATAATTTTTGTATTAGTAGGGATAAAATAATTGTCAATCCTTGGGGTAGTGGTTGTATTAATGCTCTATTTCCGATTGTCTTTAATGCTGTTTTACAGGGTATAATAATTGCTAATAAACTCAAACGAAGGGTTAATATCGTTTATTATAAAAGGCATTTTTTAATGTCGAAAGCTCTGAGCTTGAAGTTTTCAGCTGTTAATTGTTTGTCGACAGAAAATAGGCTCTCAAAAATTATGCTAGATCTTGAAATTAACAGACCATTGAATTTTTTATATAAATTTTATTTGGACTATCTCAAGCAGATTTTTGATAATTTATTTTTCGATTTGTATGTACATATTAATTTTGTAGAAACTAGGAGTGATGCTGTGTTTTTTTATAACAATCATTTGTTATTTGAAACATCTATTTATAATTTTATTTATTCAAACTTTTATAATATTGCCGTAAGTTTGTCAGTTGAACCTCTTAGTTATTTATTAAATCATATTAAAAATGAGTATAATATTTTTTTGAAGATTTTTGAGAGGATTAATTTAAAAAATTCTATAATGAGAAAGTCATCTTCTATAAGTTTAAATAATAAATATAGTATTTTTGATGCGAGAAGAAAAGGTGTAGGATTTGCCTTTTTAAATCTAGACTCTACCTTTTTAGGAAGCAAGCAAACTGTTTTTATGAGTTTGCATAAGGATAAATTGGATATATTTATTCCTTATAGTATGATAGATGCTAATTTAATGAATTATTTAAGGAATACTTTAGCTAGGACTTTTAGGATATCTTATAATAGTGTAAATTTTATTGTTAGCGATGTCTTCAGAGATAATATTGGGATTTATGATATATTGATCAAAGAATCCTATTTCATTGAAAGAGAAGTTTTGGCTTTAAAAGATAATCTTTTTTCGATAATTGGTGAAGATTTTAAAGGAGAATATCCTGTTGTAGTTAACCAAGGCTTTATTTCGAATATGGATAATAGATTTAGTCTTGCATGTTCTCTTGAGATTGATGTAGAAATACATTCTTTTAATGTTACATTTAGCAATGTAAGTTTTTTTGTTGAGCAGGGTAAACTTGTTAAGCTTAGATTAAATAATAAACGAGCATGTTCAGTTTTTAGCTTGGCAGTTGACTATGTTTTTGGAAATATTAATTATGATATTGCTGATTCCTTAGGGCTTGATTTTATTGAAGATGGTGAGTTTGTGTTCTCTTTTAGGGGCTTATTTATTGCATCCGTTTCTGCAATTAGAACAGCTTTAATCCAAGTTTTTGACTTTAATTTAGGTAGTACTCCTATTGATCGTGAAGATACTTTAAATAGTTGGAGTGTACGAATTGATACTAATTAACTTTAATTTAAATGGAGAAACTCTTTCAAAAAGCATAGGGCTTTCTTTAAGCACTAGAGAGCTTTTAATAAGTATTTTTTATTCAAGAGAGAGAGGTTTCATTGAAAATATTAATAATAACTTTTCTTTGGTACTTTTAGATTGGAAACCTGTATATGCATCTTTAGTCCCAGCTTTTATGTTAAATGGTCGTAACATAGTGACTATTGATGGGTTAGAGAATACAGTCTTTTATGAGAATTTGCTTAAAGTTTTATTAAAGAATGATTTCGGGTTTTGTACAAATTGTTTCGCATCTAATGCATTATTATTTTACTATTTTTTAAAAAATAAGGTAATAATTAGAATGGATATTTTAGGATATTACAATACATTGAAGTGTCATTGTATTGATGTTAATACTTTTTTAGATCTTTATTTGCAATTAGAAGAGTTAGAGAGAAAATGAGTGGCACGAAAGTGTATTACCCAGAAAGCTTTAATGCACTTATTAGTTTGTTTAGGAAAGAGGCAAGCAATTATATCATTTATAATGAACTTGATTTTCATAAAAATTTTGAGATTTTTAAGGAGAGGGAAGTTTCTAGTAACTTTTTTCTAATTAATAATTTTGAAAGATTGAGAAAAGTTTTCCTTAAGAGTAATTTTTTAGAAATGGGGCCATGTGTTACTTATGATGAAATATTGCAATTTGGAGAGAGAAACATTCCAAGGTTATTTTATGAATTTATTTCAAAATTGAATGATAAAATATATTTAAATAGTATTAATATTGCTAATGGTTTCTATTACAAGAATACTGTTTTTGATCTTTATCCCTTATTGTTAAGTCTTGATGCTCAGCTTGAATTTAAAAATATTTTAACTAAAAAAACTTACACCTTGAACGCTTATAGTATTAATAGGGATGATTATATACAGAACCGCAATACTTTATTTTTGACCAAATTGAAATTTCCAATTACGAATTTGTGGAATAAGAGTTTTTATAGTAAAGTATTTGTTGATACTTTTTCGTTTGATATTTTAGAAGAGGTTGACATTATTTTTATTTGCGTGCTTTTGAATGTTAAAAGAGATATTATAAGTGATTTTTTAATGAAAATATTTTATGATGATAAAGTTATTACTTTAAGGGATTTTCAAGTTTTGCTTCTGGGTAAATCTTTGCCTTTTTCTCTATTTGAAATTGAAGATTCCCTTAAGATGCTAGATAAGAATATTCGAGATGCTAAAAACTTTAGTTTAGGCGAGCGGAACTTGAAGGTAGTAAAAAATTTTTATTTTGATATATTAGCTAATTTTTAATCTTAAAAAATTAGAGATGTTAAATAAATGCTAATTTTTGACATAGTTTTAATATAAAAGCAATAGAATTAATTTATCAATTCGCTTTTATGTATTATAATGTTAATTTATTAATAAGTTAATCAAAAAACCATTATAAGGGGTTCTTAAGTTTATGGTAAAAAAAGAAGCTACGATTAAAGCTATTAATGGCTTACATGTTAGACCAGCATCAACTTTTGTAAAAAGGGCTAAGGAGTATATTAGTGATGTCTCTATAGAGGCTGATGGAAAGTCTGTTAGTGGAAAAAGTTTGTTTCGGTTGCAAACCTTGGAATTATCTGTTGGTAAGAAGCTTTTAGTTTGTGCTGATGGTGCTGATGAGGAGAGGGCTGCTAATGAGCTTGCCGAACTCATTGAATCTTTTAAAGAGTAGGCTTGGAAGGTTGATATGACTTTATCGGGAAAAAGAATATCTAAAGGAATAGGCATAGGAGAAGCTCTTTTTATTAGGAAAGATTTTGATAAATTGATTAATAAATCAAAAATTACTTCTTCCCAAATTGATGAGGAGATAAAAAAATTTAATGATGCTAAGCTTAAAGCTATCTCTGTACTTGAAAGTCTTACTAAGAAGGCGGTAGATCAGCTTGGTGCTGATAAGGAAGGCATTTTCGAAGGGCAGATGTTAATTATTGAAGATGATGAACTTGCAGATTCTGTTCTCAATTTTATTAAGTATGAGAATTATGGTGCTGCTTATGCTGTTTATTTATCTTTTGAGGAATTGATTAAAGGTGTAGAGGAATATACAGATGTTTATTTAAAGGAAAGAGTTTCTGATTTTAGGGATATTAGGAATAGGCTTGTTTTTAGTATTTTAGGTCAGTTGACAGATTTTTCTGAAATTAAGAGTGATGTAGTTCTGATTACTGAAGAATTAACGCCTTCTGATACAATGCAGGTTGACTTAAGTTATGTTAAAGGGTTTTTAACTACAGTTGGTGGCGAAACTTCTCATGCTGCCATATTGGCAAGGACAATGGGACTTCCAGCTCTTGTTATGGCTCCTTTGGATATTGATAATATTAAGGATGGTGATAAATTGATAATTGATGGACTTTCTTCGGTAGTTATTATTGATCCTTCATCCAGTGAACTTAATAAATATTCAAATAAGATATTGAAACATAATGAGATTGAAAAAGAGCTTTTCTCATTAAAGAATCAGGATGCAAAGACTAAGGACGGTATTCTAATATCGCTAAAAGCTAATATTGGGACTCCTGCGGATATTTATTATGTTAATAAATATGGGCTTGAGGGAATAGGGCTTTTTAGGACAGAGTTTTTATATATGGAATCTGTGAAGCCACCAACAGAGGATGAACAGTTTGAAGCTTACAAGAAGGTCGTCGAGACTATTGAGAAGAAAGGTGTTGTTACTATTCGTACTCTTGATATTGGAGGAGATAAGGAGATCCCTTATCTCCATTTTCCGAAAGAAGATAATCCTTTTTTGGGATATCGTGCTCTTAGAATGTATATGGACTATGAGGAATTGGTACAGAGTCAATTTAATGCAATCTTTAGGGCTAGTCATTATGGTAGGATCAGAATAATGGTTCCTATGCTTGCTCGATATGAGGAAATTGAGATAATTAATTATTTTGTAGAAAAAGCTAAAGAAAATTTAAAATCTAGAAATTTGCCTTTTGATAAAGGTTTGGAAGTGGGGTGTATGATAGAGGTACCTTCAGCAGCTTTAATTGCTTCTGAACTTGCTAGCAAATTGAGCTTCTTTAGTATTGGGACTAATGATTTAACTCAGTATACTTTGGCTGTGGATCGTGGTAATGATAAGATATCAAATTTATATGACAAATATAATCCTGCTGTTTTAAGACTGATTAAGATCATTCTTGATGCTGGGAGTAGTGCTGGTATTGATGTGTCTGTTTGTGGTGAACTTGGGGGAGATGAGGCTGGGGCTTTGATTCTTGTTGGTCTTGGATTTAGATCTTTGAGTATGATTCCTAGTGCTTCGCTTAGAGTTAAGTATTTGCTCAAAAAATATACAATATCTGAGCTAAGTGAATTGGCAAATAAGATATTAAATAGTAAATTAGAATCAGAGACTTTGAAATGTTTAGATAAATTTATAGGAGATTAATTTATGGGGTTTTTAGATTTTTTTAAAAAGGTTGCTACTTTAGATTTAATAGCACCTATTAGTGGAAAGGTTGTGTCCATTGATAAGGTTCCAGATGAGGCTTTTGCTGAAAAGATAGTTGGTGATGGAATTGCTATTGTTCCAACGGGAAGTGAGTTGGTTGCACCTTGTGATGGTAATATTGGTAAAATTTTCAAAACCAATCATGCCTTTAGTCTTGAGACTAAAGAAGGTGTTGAAATTTTTGTGCACTTTGGTATTAATACACTTAATTTGAATGGAAAAGGATTCACAAGGGTTGCTGAGGAGGGAATGAGCGTAAAACGAGGTGATGTTATTATTAGGCTTGACCTTGAGTATTTAAAGGTTCATGCAGAGTCAGTGGTTACTCCTGTTGTTATTGCAAATTCAGATGAGGTTTCAAGCATTGAATATGTGTTTGGGAAGCTTGATGATGGTTCTGAATATATTTTACCTTCTTCTACTTCTTTGACGTTGGACATTAGAAATAAAATATCTCAGGCTAAGCCTGTTGAGGCAGGCAAAGATTTAGTCCTTAGAGTTAAAAAATAAGATCGGAGTTTATACGGCTCCGATCTTATTGATGTTATATACATGCTATATATTTTTCTCTAGGATTTCATTTAAAATGTTGATAAATTGGCTTGGGTTTTTGCTTGGTAGGCCTGAAGTTATCATAGCCTCTTCAAGTAGTATTAGGCTTATTTTTTCTAAATTTTCGTTATCTAAGGTTTTTAAATTTTGAATGATTTTATTGTTTGGATTGAGTTCTAGAATAGGTTTTATTTCTTTGACCTCTTGACCCATTGACATCATAATTCTTTGCATTTGATAAGTAGGGTCAGTACTGTCAATTATTATTGCTGATGGTTCTTTAGTTAGAGTTGCTGAGAGTAAAACATCTTTGACATCATTTTTAAGTATTTCTTTTACCCTTAATAAAATGTCCTTGAATTCTTCTTCCACTTTTTTGAAATTTTCATCTTTAAGTTCGTTACTTGTTTCATTTTTATTTATTGCTTTTAGTTTTATTCCGTCATATTCTGTAATGAAATTTAAAATTGCCTCATCAAGTTCATCATCCATGATAAGAGTTTCATATCCTCTTTCTCTGTAAGCATTTACAATGGGATTGGCTTTCAGTATATTTTCTTTCCCTCCGGTTATATAGTATATGCTTTTTTGTTCCTCAATCATTCTATTTTTGTATTCTCTTAGAGATACAAGTCCATCTACATTAGAAGACTTGAATCTAATTAAGGATATGAGCTTGTCTCTGTTATCAAAATCAGAATAAACCCCTTCTTTTAAGCATCGTCCGAATTCTTTGGAAAATTCATGGAACTTGGAAGGGTCGGCTTCACTTAGCTTTTCAAGTTCGCTAAGTATTTTTTTTACAGAAGATGATTTGATTTTAGACAGCATTTTGTTTTGTTGTAGAATTTCTCTACTTACATTTAATGGTAAGTCTTGGCAATCTATTATACCCTTTATGAATCTTAAGTAATTTGGAAGCAAGCTACCTTCAGAGTCTGTAATGAAAATTCTATTTATGAATAATTTTACACCAGGTTTGGGGTTTGGGTAATATAAATCATAAGGTGCTTTGCTCGGGACGTAGAAAAGGTTGATATATTCAATACTGCCTTCAGCTTTTGTATGAATATGAATTAATGGATTCTCGTAATCAAAAGTTAGATTCTTGTAAAATTCATTGTACTCTTCATCAGTAATTTCATTTTTGTTTTTTATCCAAATTGCTGTTGTGTCGTTTAATTTGTCTTCTTTTTCTTCAAATCCATCCTGTTTTCCATCTTTCATTAAAGGTTCTTTATATTTAATGAAAATAGGATAATTAATATGGTTTGAATATTTTTTTATAATCTCTTGAATTTTCCATTTGTTAGCGTATTCAATTCCTTCTTCATTAAGATAAAGAGTTATTTCAGTCCCCATTTCATCTTTTTCTGTCTTGTCTATTTCATATCCGGTTTTGCCATCACTAGACCAGATATAGGCAGTGTTTTCCAAAGCTTTTTTTGTTACAACCTCAACTCTTTCCGATACAATAAAAGCACTGTAAAATCCAACTCCAAACTGTCCAATTAAACTTGCAGCCTTTTTCTCATCTTTTTTTAAGTTGGTTATAAATTCTTTGGTTCCTGATTTTGCAATTATGCCAAGATGATTAATTAGGTCATCCTCATTCATTCCAATTCCATTGTCTTTTATCTTAATAACTTTCTCATCAAAGCTTATTTCTATTTTTGGATCTAAGTTGATATTCTTAAATTTTTCATTTGTTAAGTTTAAAAATTTAAGTTTGTCAATGGCATCAGAAGCATTTGATATTAATTCTCGTAAAAATATTTCTTTATGAGAATAAAGTGAATGTATGATTAAGTAAAGTAAATCATTAACTTCTGTGTCAAATTGTTTTTTCATTGAGCTTCTCCTATTATTCATATGTTTTAATCTTTACTTTTTTTATAATATAACATAATCTAAAAATAATGAATAAAGTAGGTTTGTTTAGAATAAAATGTTAATATAGAGGACAATACAATGGATGTTGGTGTTTATGGTCTAGGTATTATGGGTAGCAATTTAGCCTTAAATATTGCTGATAGTGGATTTAATGTTTCTGTTTATAATAGAGATAGTGAGAGAACAGAGGCCTTTCTTGTAAACAGTTCTCATAAAAAGATTAATGGATTTAAAGATATTGAGACTTTTATTAGAAGTTTAAAAAGGCCGAGAAAAATTATTTTGATGGTAGCAAGCTCAGCTGTAGACAAGGTAGTTGAACAAATTCTACCTTTGGTTGAAAAATTTGACATTATTATTGATGGTGGGAATTCTCATTATAAGAGTACGATGAGGAGAGAGCTGGAATTATTTTCTAGGGATATTTATTTCGTTGGACTTGGGATTTCAGGAGGTGAAGAAGGTGCAAGATTTGGAGCTTCGTTAATGTATGGTGGGAGTCAAAAGGCTTACGAATTAATTGAGCCTATCTTGAGCAAGATAGCTGCTAAGACCCAATTAGGAGATATTTGTTCTGCTTATATGGGTGAAAATGGCGCTGGACATTATGTAAAAATGGTTCACAATGGGATTGAATATGCAGATATGCAACTTATTAGTGAAGCATATTTTTTTATGAAGAGAGCTTTTAATTTGGATAATTTAAGAATTTCTGAAGTATTTGACAAGTGGGGCGAAGGGGAGCTATCTAGTTATTTGATAGAAATAACATCTAAAATACTAAAATATAAGGAAAATAATGAATATTTACTTGATAAAATTTTAGATGTTGCAAATCAAAAGGGTACTGGAAAGTGGGCTTCAGTTGAGGCTCTTGAATCAAATGTGCCGGTAAATTTGATCTTTGAATCTGTGTTCGCAAGGTTTTTATCGGGATTGAAGCATGAAAGAATAATTGCTAGTGACATCCTTAAAATGAATGTGGATTCTTTTGAATTTGAGCTTAGTGATTGGATTCTAGATCTCTATTATGCCCTTTTGGTTTCAAAAATCTTAGCTTATGCTCAGGGTTTTATGATGCTTAAGATGGCATCCACTAATTATAAGTGGGATTTAAACTTAGGAAAAATTTCTTTGGTTTGGAGAGAGGGTTGCATAATTAGAAGTGCCTTCTTGCAGAAGATTAAATTAGCATATGACAAAAATCCTCATCTTATTAATTTGATTTTTGATGATTATTTTTTGGAGATAATAAGAGAACATCATAAGTCTTTAAGACGTATAGTTTCAAAAGCTAGCGAGATTGGAATACCTTTGCCAGCATTTTATGCAAGTCTTTCCTTTCTGGATTCTTATTCTACTAGTTACTTGCCAGCTAATTTAATTCAGGCCCAAAGGGATTTCTTTGGTGCACATAGTTTTGAAAGGCTTGATTCAAAAAGAGGTGAATTTTTTCATAGTACTTGGGAATAATTTTAAATTGAATATTTTTTAAATATAATATTTGGCGAATATTCCGCCTACTATGTTTGTCTTAAATCCTGCGTAGAGATGGTGGTATACAAGAGATCTTGAGTTTGATACAAATTCTATTGAGGGTGCAATTTTAAATCCTATTTCTACTTTTTCTGTTAAGTCATAGAACATTGTTATTGGCATTCTTAATCCAAATCCTATTTGCATATTTATGAGATCTGATTTGTGAGATGACATGTGTATACTTCCCCCAATTCCCATTCCAATAGATAACCTTTCTATTACGGGTATTGTGAAGATTAAATCTAAAGCGGCGA
The DNA here is from genome assembly GCF_003076595.1 of Candidatus Borreliella tachyglossi. Taxonomy (NCBI): domain Bacteria; kingdom Pseudomonadati; phylum Spirochaetota; class Spirochaetia; order Spirochaetales; family Borreliaceae; genus Borrelia; species Candidatus Borrelia tachyglossi. The sequence continues at coordinate 597,184 of NZ_CP025785.1, forward strand.
GTAGAAATACATTAAAATCATATTTTTTTGATTTAATTTTGAGTCCAGATAAATTTATGCCGTTAGTTCCACCATAGCCTATTTCAAGATCAATGAATGGAAATGACACAATATAATTAAAAATGGGATTTCCAATACTTCCTCCAAATCCCACGCCTCTGTTTAAGTATGAACTTCTAGCAAATGCACTAGTCCATATGATTAGTAGTAGCGCCATTATTAGTATTAACTTTTGCATTAAACCTCCAACAATATCATTTTTATATTATATTATATAATTGAATTTAATGATTAAGTAGATTTTTAGGATTATGCATTCAGCTACTTTAAGTGATATTTCAAAGGGGATATAAGAGATTGAGAAATTTTTAGATGATATTAAAATTAGTTTGTAGCTGTCATGTTTGCGAATTATTTGGTTTTATATAAACCAGACCCTAAGGCCAAGTCCTGCAAAGATCTCCCATCTTTGAGCCAAATTGCCACCACCACCCCAAATATTGATACCAGGTCCTGCTTTTAAGAATATGTCAAAGCTTCTTTTGACAATTGCAAAATTTAGTATGAAGGATAATCTTCCTCCAATATTCATCGAATTGTAAATTCTATGAGTATTTTCCCATTCTGATATCCACCATAACCCATAAAGACCAATTCCAATTGACATATCTATCATATGCGATTCTTCAGAGAAATTAAATGTGGATATAATGAAATCTAAAGAAGCAAACATTGTATCAAAATTTTTAAATAAGTTTTTTAAGCCATTGTAAATTCCAATTTCTACTTCGATTTTTTGACCAAAATTTAGTTGGAATGTGCTTGGAAATGGACCCAGAATCCCTATTCCAAAGAAACCTCGATTTGGATACACATCGTTTGCTGAAATATTAAAAGAAATGCTTAGTAATAAGATTGGAATTAATATAAATGTTTTCATGCTTTTCCTTTAAGATAGATACTTCTCTTAATTATTAGTATATACTTAATTGCTTGTAAACGTAAATAAGTAGTTGCAAGCAATTTTTAACAAAATGCTTATTTTAAAATTTCAGTAAATTTAATATTTATAATATTTCTAAAAATATTATAAGGAATGCTTAGTGCTTAATAATTATCACGATTTTAGTTCTCTTAGAGCTGTATAATAAAGTATGTCAGCAATGAATTTTATTTATACGACGTTATTTTAATTAATTAATTTTTAGATGAGAACAGTGTTGAGATTGTTTAATATTAAAGCTTTGTTGTTTTATGTAAAGAAAAGAAGTAGGTTATTGCTCCTTTTCTTTATATACAAGTTTTTATGCAAACCAGACTCTAAGACCAAGTCCTGCAAATACTTCCCATCTGAACCCAACACCTTTGCTCCAAATATTTAGTCCAAGACCAGGTGCTACTTTTAAAAATACGTCGAATTTTTTTCTAACTACTGCAAGATTTAAAATCAGTGGTAATCTGGCCCCCAAACTCATTGGCCCATGATTTGCTTGATTACTTCCCCACCTTGAGAACCATATTGTTCCATAAGCACCACCCCCAACAGCAAAATCTAGTATATTAGCTGCTCCTGAAAAAGTAAATGTATAGAAAATGTAGTCTAGTGCAAGAAATAAAGTTTTCCAATCCCTAAATAGGTTATTTGAACCAGCATAAAGACCAAAATCTATATCAACATTACCAATACTCAATTCTAATGCAATTGGAAATGGCAATAAAAGCCCTGCTCCAAATTTACCCCTTGCTGTTGATGTTGAATCTGCAAAAGTATATGTTGCAAGTAGTATAAGTATTGAGGCAAGCATAATCCTTTTTGTCATAATTTTTCTCCTTAATTATATATTATAAATATGATTATAATATATAATTATATATAAAACAAATCCAATGGATTTGTGATAGAGAAGTACTTTTGGGTAATATTATGGCTTAATCCAGCCTTAGATTCCTACAATAAATTTCTCTTTATTGAAAAAAATCTTTTGCTAGGTGTTTGACCAGTAAGAATTTATGGGGTAGTTTTGATATTCATTTAGAAATTAATATTTATGATTTTTATCAGATTGTTTTGTATTAAATTCCATTCTTATTTTCATTATAGACTTGTTTGAATTAGGTTTTTAAAGTTTTTTTGCGGATATATGTTTGTTATAAACAAGGATTAAAGATGTTATGCTGCATAGCAGTTTTTATCGGCATTTATATTTTTATCCTTAATTATATTAGCTTTTATGTATATTATGAACAATATTTTATATTCATTTAGTATTTAAATTTTTGATTTATAATTGGTATTTAATAGTATGTAAAATAATGTGAGGTGTAATAATTCACTTTATTACGCTTTATTTAATGATTAGTTATATTATTAAGAGGCATTTATGGAATTAGAAACCGATATACAAGATACATTAAGTCAGTATCTTTTGTTTAGTTTGGATGAACTTTATGCTATCGAGGTTAGGTATGTGGTTGAAGTATTGGAATATACTCAAATATCAAAAATACCAAGAACTCCTGATTATATGGCAGGGATTATTAACAATCGAGGCAAAATAGTTCCAATAATTGACATAAGACGACAATTTGGCATGGAAGCTCGCAAAGTTAATTATGATGAAATTAAGAAAACCAAGGAAGTGGATGTTTCAAACATCATTATATTAAGTCTAACATATGAAGGAGATGAATTTAATCTTGGAATTTTGGTAGATTGTGTTAATGAAGTTCTTGAATTAGATCCATCTAATATTGATGATGCTCCAAAGATTGGTGCGGGGTTCAATTCAAGATTTATCTCAGGCATTGGCAAGAGTAATAATCGATTTATTATTATCCTTGATATAGACAATTTATTTGATGTTAAAGAGCTTTCCAAATTTAGAAATACTACAATACATGACCCTAATAGTAAGAACTAGGAGTTTCAAGAATTATGATTTATAAGCCAGAAGGAGAACTTGTAATAAACAGCATTTTCAAAGTTAAGGAAGATCTTTTAAATATTTTCAAAGAGATGAAAGAAGGTGATGCTCTTACTATCGATCTTTCAAGTGTGGAAAAAATAGATATTACTTTTATACAAATTTTGTATGCGTCCAATAAATATGCTAGGAATAAGAATTTGTTTGTAAAGATAGGATATCCATCTGATGAAGTTTTAAGTTCATTGCTACATGGTGGATTTTTAAATGACATTGAAGATATTGACCACTTGGATTTAGGACTTAGTTTGATTGAATTTTAGGTTTATGTATTTTAAGGAAAATTTATGAATAGTAGCGATATGATTGATAAATTTAAAGATTCTTTTAAAGAAGAGTCGATAGAGAATATTTCAGATATTGAGCAGGCACTTTTAAATATTGAGTTTGAATCAGATCAAGAGGTTATTAATTCTATTTTTAGGAATTTTCATACAATAAAGGGTAGTGCTGGAATGTTTGGTTTTAATTTTACAGCTTCTCTTGTTCATGAAATAGAAACTGTGCTTGATTCTATAAAGGAAGGTCTTGACGAGTTTAGTCAGGCTACTGTTGACGCTACATTAATGGCAGTTGATTTTATTCGTGAACTTATTGAAGGCGATGAGGCTGTCGATGAGTCTGAATTTAAGAACCGTGAGAAAATTTTAGTAGATACAATTAAACAAGGATTGGGATTTGTTTCTGATATTGAGCTTAGTGGTGGTTCAACTTTAAGTTTTGATGAGAAATCTCGGATAGAATCATCTGAAACTTTACAGTCTCAGAATCCTGTAGTAGATTCATCGGAGGGGGAAGATGGGTTTGCAGATGAAGCTTTGCATATTGCAACTAAGGTCTATAAAATTCTTTTCTCACCTGCAAGGGGAATTTTATTCCATGGGCACAAACCAATCAATTTGCTAAAAAAATTATTAAACTTGGGAAGTGGACAAATTAAAGCTAGAGTAAGCAATATTCCTGATTTAGAGTTAATATCTCCTGATAACGTTTATGTTGGATGGGAAATAAAGCTAGAGACAGAAGAGAGTAAAACTTCTATAGAGGATATTTTTATGTTTCTAGATGAACAGTCTAAGGTAAGCGTTGAAGAAGTTAATGTAGATTATGAAATACCAGAGGATTTTGAGCTTGACTCCTTGGGGGGCAATGAAGATAAGGACGATGAGAGAGTATCTTTTAAGGAAAAGGAATCTTTATCTAAAGAAGCAGACAGTAGGATGACTTCTAAGGGCGATGGGGCAAATTTTAATTTACATGATGCTACAGCTAAGAGCAAGGTTAATATTGCAAGCATTAGGGTTGATTCGAAGAAGTTAGATCACTTAGTAAATCTTGTTGGCGAGCTTGTTACAATCCAGTCTAAGCTTTCAAAGGAATCTGAGAATAGAAATAGTAGTGTTTTAAATTCGATTTCAGCTGAATTTTCGTTGCTTATTAATGAGCTTAGAGATTATACTACAGGACTTCGAACAGTTCCTATTGAAATTTTATTTGTAAAATTTCAAAGAATAGTGAAGGATTTATCTGCTCAGTTGGGTAAATCAATTCTTTATCATACTCAAGGTGGCGACACTGTACTTGACAAGAGTATTATCGAGAAGCTAAATGAACCTTTGGTGCATTTAATCAGAAACTCAATTGACCATGGAATTGAGTCAGTTGATGAGCGAGTTAGGGTTGGAAAGGATCCTAAGGGTGTAATTAAGCTTTCTGCCCACCAATCGGGGGATTCTGTTATTGTTATTATTGAGGATGATGGTAGAGGACTTAATAGGAATAAGATAATTAAGAAGGCTGTGGAGAAAAATATAATATCGGAGGCTGTTTCAAAGACTTTATCCGATGCGGATGTTTATAATTTAATTTTTGAGCTTGGATTTTCAACAGCTAGTGTTATCACTAATATATCAGGGCGCGGTGTTGGAATGGATGTTGTTAGGAAGCAAGTGGAATCTCTTAGGGGCAATGTTATTCTTGAGAGTGAGCTTGGAAAATATACTAGGACAAAGTTAATTTTTCCTTTGACTTTGGCAATTATTGAAGGTTGGCTGGTAAGGGTTATGAATGAGCATTTTATTGTTCCTCTTTCTAGTGTTGAGTCTTGTCTTGAGGCTGATAAGTTGATTTCTAAAAGGTATGGACTTGACGGTAGCAATAATGTTATGAATTATAGAGGAAGCATGATTAGCTTTATACGCCTTCGAGAGTTTTTTGAAATTTCTAATGAACAAAATGACAATGAGCATGTTGTTGTTGTTAATACAAATAGTGGCAAAATAGGGATTGTAGTTGATGAGGTGTTAGGTCAGCATCAAACTGTTATTAAGGCTTTAGGTAAAATTTATTCTAAGGTAGAGGGAGTTTCTGGAGCTACAATACTTGGAGATGGGAGTCTGGCGTTAGTTATTGATATTGATACAATAACTAAAATGATAAGATAGAAAATTCTTTAACATGTATTTTTGTTTTTATAAGGTAGAGGTAAGTATTAAAAGATAATAATGAAAATATTGATAGTTGATATTCAAGGTCTTATAAGACAGGTTTTTGTTAGGGCTTTTAATAGAGATGTGGATGTTGAGATATTAAATCCGGGTTCTAATTCTTTAAACCTTATTAATGTGTTTTTACAGAAATTTCCCGATTTGGTTATTATTGACGAGAATACAGCTAGGTCTAATTTTGGAAGTGCTCTTAATAATGTTCTTAATAATATTTCACTTCCTGTTGTCTTTATAGCAGAGGATGAGATTTCTCCAAACTTTGGATTTCTTGAAGCTAAGAAAGATAAAATTAAGTTAGTAATAAATAAACTTAACTTTAGGCTTACAATTAATTTATTTAGAAGTGAATATTTAAGTTTAATAAAATCTGAGGTAAGGAAAGTTGCGAGCAATAAACTTATTACTTCTTTTGATGTTAAAAGGATTAAAGCTCCTGAATCTTCGGATAAGTTTGAGACTAGAAAATCTAATGTAGATATTTCTAGTGTAACAAAGAGTTATAAAGTTGCAGATATTATTAATGTTGCTCCTAAGAATGATCCTGATATTGTTATAAAATATCAGGGAGTCATTAATAGACAAAAAACTGGAAAAGTGATTTTTGTTGGATCTTCAACGGGTGGTACTGAAGCTTTAAGAGTTTTTTTAAAGTTTTTTAGGAAAGATTCTCCTCCAATTGTCATTGTCCAACATATGCCAGGAGGATTTACAACATCTTTTGCAAGAAGTTTAAATAATGAGCTTGAGGTTGATGTGAAAGAGGCTGAGGATGGCGATGTTTTAAGGACAGGTCTTGTAATCATTGCCAATGGTAATTATCATTTAGTTGTCAAATATGCTAATGGAAGCTATTTTGTGAATTTATTAGATGGTCCTTTAGTTAGTAGACATAAGCCTTCTGTTAATGTATTGTTTCGTTCTGCTGCTATGTATGCTGGAGAGAATGCTATTGGTGTTATGCTTACAGGAATGGGAGATGATGGGGCTGTTTGTATGCTTGAGATGAAGAAGAATGGTTCGTATAATATTGCTCAGGATCAACAAACATCTGTGGTATTTGGTATGCCTATGGAAGCAATAAAAATAGGTGCTGTAGATAAGATTCTTCCTTTAAATAAAATACCTGAATATATTCTGAGGAGGTCTTAATGAGAGATAATGATAAACCTTTGGATATTAACTTGCATATTGATAAATTGTTTACTGAGCTTGAAACTTTTGATACTCGTTCAAGACAGATTTATTCCAACTTAAGTAAAGCAATTCCTAAAATAATAGAGAAACTTTCAAAAGATATTAAAGATTTGTCTTTTAATATTGGTTTTATTTCTGACCTTGACATTGACAATGATTATTCTTTAAATAATTTTATCTATAAAGTAATAAGAGTATTAAATGATTTTGTCTCTTATTTTAATTCTTCAACAGATTCACTTGAGATTCAGTTTGGCACAATAAGAGATAAGGTTAAGGATATTGAGATACTTGAAGATGTTATTGAAAGGATGAAGAAGAGCTCTCTTGATATGGAAATAATGTCAATTAATACATTAACTGTTGCCATGAGGGCTGGACGGGCAGGGGGAGCGTTTTCTTATATTACAAATGAGATTAAGATTTTGACTCAATCTATGATTAAGCAAGCAGATCAGCTTACTAGTAGGGGTAGAGATGTTAAGGTTGGACTTGATCGTGCTAAGGATCAAGTGCTTGAAAATAATACAGCTGAGAATAAAATTCTTGAAGAATTTAAAGGCAATTTAATTAAAAATATAGATGAATTCTCAGGAGAGATTGGAGAAGTTATTGCTTTTTATGATGGTATATTGGGTATACTTAATGAGTTTAAATTTAAGTTTGTGAATGCTGTCTCTTATCTGCAGTTTCAAGATAGACTTACTCAGTCTTTGTATCATTTAAATATTATGTATTCAAATATTGACGTTTTTAAATTTAGAGATATAAATGAACTTCAAAAATTGAAAGTTTTATCCGTTTTTACAGAATCATCCAAGATGATAATTAGAGATGTGATTGACAAATTGGATGAAAATTTATTTGTGTTTGAAGGATTTGTTGACGCATCTATTTCTTCTATTCAGAGCATCAATGATTTAAAATCAGATAATTCTTTATATATTGATATTTCAAGAACTGTGGAATCTTTTGCGGTGATTTTATCAAATTTGCTTAAAAGAATTGATGATGTTGAGAAAAATAATTCTAACTTTTTAAGTCTTTATTATGAACAGATTAAGCTTGTTAAGTCTTTAGAGTTTATGTTTGCAAATATTTCAGATATTTCTTCTAGATTTCAAAATATTAATATCGCTTCTAAAATAGAGGTTGTAAAGAGAATTGAACTTGAGGATATGGAAGGTAATATTTCTGAGATGTCAAAGATTATTAGTAATATTGATTTTAATATCAATAAAGGACGAGAATTTTTAGACCAGATAATATTTTTCTTTGAAAAAGTTGTAAAGGATTATGATAACAGATTTTATCTTGAGAAAACTTATTTTAATAAGTTCAAGAAATTATTCATGGAAATAAGGAGTAATATTTTCGAGATAAAAAATATTGCTATTGACAATATTTTATCTTATGAAATATTTCCGGTTGATTTTTTAGAAATATTTGAAGAAATAAAATTAGAAGTTTATAATGTTAAGGCTTTAAAAAATGGTCTTTTACATATTCAAGAGATTATAACCAATATGGAGGACGATATTAATCATAATCTTAACTTAGAACTATTGAAGAACGGCCTTAATTTTGTTGCAATTGAAGATAAGGAGTTTATTCGCAGAATTGCTAACAGATTTACTTTGTTTGTGCATAAGAAACATTTGCTATCCCTTATTGAGGATGAAAAAGATGTGCAATCATTGGACGAGGGTAGTGTAATTTTATTTTAATTTTTATATACTTTTACTTGTATTTAGGAGTGTCACATGCAAAAAAGAATTTTAGTCATAGATGACAATAGAGCTATTAGACAAAGCGTTGCTTATATTTTGGAGCAGAATGGTTTTGGAGTGTCTGAGGCAAAAGATGGACTGGAAGGTGTATCTAAATTTAAGGAGGCTGTTGGACAGAGTGATAAAGATTTTGATCTTATTATTACGGATATAAATATGCCTAATTTAGATGGAATAGGAGTGATTAAGCAGATAAGAGAATTTGGAAGTTTTGTTCCGATACTTGTTTTAACTACGGAGTCCGAGCAGTCTAAAGTTGATGAAGGTCGTAAGGCTGGTGCAACTGGTTGGCTTGTTAAGCCTTTTAATCCTGATACTCTTATGCAAACAATATCTAAAATATTTTAGCTCTTTTTGTTTTTAAAAAATTACACTTAAGGTTTTAGACATATTTCTTTTCAGTATAATTGGTTGTTAATATTTTATATTTAAGAGTGTCAAATGTTAATAATTAATTTATTATGATAGGAGGTATAGCCTTATGAGTTTTCAGTTAAAAGAACAATTTTATTTTGACTTAGAAAAATTAATAAAGTTTAATAGTGTGAATGCTGCTCCTTTGCCCAATAAGCCTTTTGGGGAACAAATTGATTTGTGTTTAGATAAAGTTTTAGAGATAGCTAAAACTATTGGTTTTGAAGTTTATAAAGACAAATTTGGATATTATGGTTTTGCTGAAATAGGGAAGGGCAATGAGCTTATAGGTGTTTTGGCGCACATTGATATTGTTGATGTTGGAAATGTGTCTCATTGGGATTCAGATCCTTTTACACTTAGTTTTAGAGATGGAAAGGTATATGCTAGGGGTATTCTGGACGACAAGGGACCTTTGATGGCGGTTCTTTATGCTTTTCAATTATTAGTTTTGGAGGGGACTTTTTTTAAGAAAAGATTTAGGTTGATTTTTGGCACGGATGAGGAAACTTTATGGCGTTGTATTGAGCAGTATAAGGTTAGGGAAGAGATTCCTAAGTTTTCTTTTACGCCCGATGCTGATTTTCCAGTGGTTAATGCTGAGAAAGGACTATTGCAGTTTGATGTTGTTAGTGATGAAAAATTTGTTACGGATTTTGCGCTTGGGGTTGGATATAATGTTATTCCTGAAGAGTGTTCTTTTGAGCTTGGAGATTCTAACAAGGATGACTTTAGAATTTTGCTTGACAGTTTTGGTGATAAGATTAGATATAAATTTTCAGAGAATAATGTTGTAATTCATGGTGTATCCGCCCATGCTTCATTGCCTGAACTTGGTGTTAATGTTGCTCCTTATGCACTCAGTATAATGAAGACTTTTGGCGCGAAAGCTAATTTTCTTAACTTTTTTGAAGACAAAATTGGCTTTACTGTTAATGGTGAGAAATTGTTTGATAAAGTTTTGGAAGATTCTAAGTCGGGGAAGCTTACTCTTTGTTTGACAAAAGTTAACTTGTCTAAGACTTCTAGTCAAGTTTTGTCTTTTGATATGAGGCATCCTGTAGATTTTAGAAGAGAGGATTTAGTAGATTCAATTAAGAAGGCTTTAAATCCATATGGCTTAAATTATCGAGAAATTTCCTTTCTCGATCCTATTTATGTTGATTCTGATTCAAATTTTGTTAAGTCTTTGATTGAAGTTTATCAAAATTTTACAGGAGAAAGTGATGTTAAGCCTATTGCTATTGGTGGTGCAACTTATGCTAGGGCTTTTGCAAATTGTGTTGCCTTTGGGCCATTGTTTAAAGGCTCAGATAGTACAGCTCATCAAACTAATGAATATATGCAAGAAAGCGAGCTTTTAAAGCTTGTTTTGATTTATAAAGAAGCTATCTTGAAGCTTAATGCTTAAGTTTGTATTTAAAATAGGATCAATATTTTATTGATCCTATTAAATTTATCAAAGGTCTAGCTGTAGTATTTTGGGTTAAGTTTGCTTAAGAAAAATTTTTATATTGAAACTAAATACCGGTAGTCGGAGTCGAACCGACACGAAGTTGCCTTCATCAGATTTTGAGTCTGACGCGTCTACCAATTCCGCCATACCGGCAATAAATTTTATTTTACTACAATCGTTCCTAAAAAATCATCATTTTTATATAAAACTTTTTCCAAATTTTTAAGGTCAATTCCATTTAAGATATAGGCTCTAAGACCAAGATTTAGTGCTAAGCTGGTCGCTATTGGGTCAAATGGCGAATTTAATCCAGGTTTCCAGCTGTTTCCAACAATATCTTGTAATTCATTCCAAGTAATATTACTGAGTCCCTTAGCATCATTAAATTTTTTTGGATCTTTATCATAAACTTGATTTACATTCGTTAAGTTAATTATTTCACCTGATTTGAATTTTTCGGCAAATTTTACAGCAATGTAATCTGTTGAGAATCCTGATTTCCATCCTGAAGCAACTAATATTTTTCCTTTAAAATGAAAATCTTGAGTAGGATCGCTAATGATGTCATCAATACAAAATGGTTTCATTGATTTGCTAATAAGTTTGGCATTGAGTTTGGTTGCCATTATTCCAATCTCATCAAGTTCATAATTTTCAAATTCAGGGTTGATTTGTTTATAAGCATCTTGATATTCTCTTGCTATCTTGCCTCCACCTGTGACTAGGATAATTTTTCTTTTGTCATTTTCTTTTATCCATTTGAAAATAAGATTTCTGAAATTTTTGATGTATTCTATGTTGATTTTATCAGGATGAATTATTCCGCCTCCAAGGCTGATTATTTTAAGCATCAAAACTCCTTATTATTTGCGTTTTTTAGTTTGCTTTCTGATTTTTATTTGTATTATATAGTATTATTTAGGTTAATGTATTGGGAAATAGGTTTAAAATAATAAAAATCATTAATAAATAATAAAAATCATTAATAATAATATATAATACTTGTTTGCATATTATAATTAATAATGTTATCTAGCATAGTAGGTTATTATATCCAAACTTTTTAGGTGGGTGTTTTTTTGGGAGGGTGTTATGCATAAGTACAAGGTATCGGTGATTATTTGCTTTTTTAATTCTGATAAGACTCTTGAATCAATAATAAAGGATGCTATTAATCAAACATTAAGAGATAAAGAAATTGTACTGATTAATGATGGTTCTTACGATAATAGTTTGGAGATAGCTCAAAAGTATGCAGATAAATATGATTTTATAAAAATTATTAATCAGAGAAATATGGGAATAGCTGTCTCTAGAAATAACGGACTTGAAATGGCTCAAGGCGAGTATATAGTTTATTGGGATGGTGATGATTCTGTTGAGAGCACTATGCTCGAGGTACTATATAATAGAGCAAAAGCTGATAATTCAGATATTGTTTGTTCTCAGTTTTATATTTATTTTCTTGCAAGAAGTATAAGAAGAAAATCTTTGCTTCCTTTTCCCAATTATCCAATAACTGGGAAAGAAGCCTTTGAGAATTTATTATTAACTGTTTTTGCTAGCTTTTGCAAGAGAAATTTTGTTGTGGGTACATTGTGGGATAAGCTCATTAGAAGAGATTTTGTTTTAAGTCATAATATTAGACTACATAATGTAATATTAGAAGACATAGTTTTTTTGATTCATGTTTTTTTAAAAGCAGGTAGAGTTTCTTTTGTAAATAATTATTTTTATACTAACTTTCAGCGTATGGGTAGTGCTAGTTCGTCAATTAGTGTGATAAGTAAAATTGATTTACCTCTTAAGGTGGTAGAGAATTTGCTAAGGGATGAAGGAATTTTTGAGAAGTATTTTGAGCTTTATAAAAAGTTTTATTTACAGTTTTATTATTATATTTCTTTTAAGCAGATTTATATTGTAAGTTCACACATTAGGGATCGGCTTGTTTATAAGGCTTATAAAGAAAAGCTTATCTCTGTACTTAATGAAATTAAGCATTCTGAAGAATTTCAAGAATATTACTCAAGTCTTGAAGGTATTGGGATGAGTGGGATTCAAATTTTGCCAAGAGTTATGTTGAAAGTTTGGCATGTTAGTTCAGCTTTGTATGTGAATTTTTCTTTGTTTATTTACAGATCTTTTTTGAGGAACTAATTTTATATCTTGCAGTTAATATCGACTTATTTTAAAGTTGATATTAAGGATCATTTCAGTGAAAATAGAATTTTGCAATGTGTCATTTTTTTATGGTAAGAATGAAATTTATTCAGATTTAAATTTAAGTTTTTCCAAGCCACAGACTTACTTGATTCTTGGCAAGAACGGGGTAGGTAAGACTACTTTACTTAAGCTTATGAGTGGGCTACTAAATTCATTTAAGGGAAAAATTTTGTTTAATTCTTTGAAAGTTTTTCCAAGAAATCCTTTAAATTTAGTGAATTTATTTTTTGTTCCTGAGGAATTTAAGTTGCCCAATCTTTCTTTGAGGGATTATTATAGCTCTTTATGTAGATTTTATTCAAACTTTAGCGAAGAGGATTTTAAGGAGTATTTATTGAAATTTGAGATAGATACTGATCTTAATTTTGCATCTTGTTCATATGGTCAGAAGAAAAAAAGTCTTATTGCTTTCTCTATTGCTACAAATGTTCCTGTTTTAATATTTGATGAACCAACGAATGGTCTTGATATTGTTTCAAAGAATGTTTTCAGAAGTGTTATAAATAATTTAAAAGATAAGATGGTTTTTGTTACAGGACATAATGTTAGGGATTTAGTAGATATTGTAGACCATTTGACTATTATTGGGAATAAGGATGTTCTTTTCTCGAATTCAATTTCTTATATTAATGATAATTATAAAGTTAAGATTGTAGGTGAACTTGATGGGAGGGAGATTTATTATGAAGAGGCAAAGGATGGATTTAAAGCACTCTATCATGAGAATGGGGCTTCCGGTAAGGGTGTTGACCTTGAGTTCTTTTTTTTATATATAAGTAGTAATAAAGTAAGGAAGTTGATAAATGTTTAGCTTAAAAAGGATTGCAAACCTTTTTCATATTGAATTTACTTATCATAAAAAGCTATATCTTTATTTCGTTATTTTAGTTTTTAGTGTTTTTATTTTGATTCATATTTTTTCAAGACTTTATTGGATCAATAGTTTAATTGATGTGCGTACTCCTGCTAATGAAATTATATTTTTTTTGTTTGCCTCATCATCTTATATTATATCAATATATATGATGTTTGATCATTATAATGCGATTCATGATCCACTTAGAAGTGTGCTTTATCTATCTCTTCCGGTATCAGCTCTAGAGAGATATTTTTTTAATTTAGTTAAATTTTTGTTTGTTTTTCCGTTGTTTTTAATTTTGTGTTATTATTCAGCTTTTAATTTTATTGTGTTATTAGATAACGTATTTTCCGTAGAAAATAAGACTGATTATTTTTCTATGCATCTTATTTTTAAATTTTTAAAAATGACTTATTTTAATTACTTAATAGCCTTTCCTATATTTTTGTTATCTAGTCTTATATTTAAAAGTTACCCCTTCCTAAAGGCTGTGCTTATAGGTGTATTGCTTTTCGGGTTTTTGGCAGCCTTTTTTGATTTTGCTATATTTTTTACTGACGCCTATATATTTTCAGAGTTATATAATTTTAGTATTTTACATAAGGGATATTCTTTATTTAAACTTGTTTGTATGCTTTTCTCAAGTTTCTTATATTTTTCTTTATATTTTGTTCTAAACAACTTGGGATGTTTGAATAGTAGAAGTAATTTACGAATTTTACTCGGATTAATACCTTTTTTCCCATGTGCTATTTTTCTTATTATTATTCTTAGCTTTCTTTGTATGTATGATTTATTATAATAAATTCAGTAGTTATGATTTTCTAGACTAAGCTAATGTTGATGTCATAATTAGTGGGCTTTTATTTAGAACGATATTTGAAAGGTAATTCTTGTTTACACTTAATTATATTATTATATTAGGTTATAAGTGCATAAGTTTAAATTTTGTTAAAAGATAAATAGAAGGTGATTCTTAACTTTTTTACTTGAAATATGTTTCTTTGCTTAAATCTGTATAGGTTTTTTGCAATTCTATGTCAGTCAAAAAAAATATAGTATTAAAGAACTTTGATTAAAGTTTTGTGTAGACATTATATTATAGTATTTTTAATTTGTATTTAGGAGAGTGTAATGAGAGACAATCTGAAAATTTTGGTAGTAACAGGTGGTGTGATTTCTGGAATAGGGAAAGGAGTGACATCGGCAAGTATCGCAAGATTATTTAAGGATAATTTGAGGATAACACCAATTAAATGTGATGGATATTTAAATACAGATCCTGGAACCATTAACCCTGTTGAGCATGGAGAGGTTTTTGTTCTTGATGATGGTGGGGAAGTTGACATGGATTTTGGTCATTATGAGCGATTTTTGGACCTGAATGCTAAGTCTCATTGGAACATTACGATGGGTAAAATATATAAAAAGATTCTTGAAAATGAAAGACATGGTAAATATTTAGGTCGAACTGTACAGCTCATTCCTCATGTTACTGATGAGATAAAAGAGACAATTTTTAGGATTGCTGAAGATGAGTGCAGTGAACTTTTAGTAATCGAGATTGGTGGCACTGTAGGAGATATGGAGAATATTTTATTTATTGAGACTATGAGACAAATAAGATATGAGATTGGGAGTGATAACATTGCTTTTATTCATTTGACTTATGTTCCAAATCCTGCGGGAATAAATGAGCAAAAGTCCAAGCCTACTCAACAAAGTGTTAAAACTTTAAATAAAGCTGGAATTTTTCCAGATTTAATTATTGCAAGAAGTTCTCAACTTTTGACAAAGCAAATAAGACAAAAGATAGCGATGTTTTGTAATGTTGATTCTTCATCTATTATTGACAATATTGATGTTGCAACTATTTATGAGATACCCATATCTTTTTATAGACAGGGCTTACATCAAATATTAGGTTCAAAATTAAAAATAGATATTCAACCTAAGGTAGAAAAATTAGAAAGATTAGTAAGTGTAATAAAGAAAAACTTTATATCTCCCAAAAGGATAGTAAATATTGCTATTTGTGGTAAGTATACTGAACTTGGTGATTCTTATGCATCAATATTTGAGTCTTTAACGCATGTGGCTGCTAATTTAGATATTCTAATTAAGACAACTGTAGTGGATAGCACTAATTTTGATGAAAAGATTTTAAAGAGTATAGATGGCCTTGTGATTCCTGGTGGGTTTGGTGGTAGAGGATATGAAGGGAAAATTCTTGCAATTAAATATGCTAGGGAGAATAATATTCCTTTTCTTGGTATATGTCTTGGATTGCAGCTTGCAATAATTGAATTTGCTAGGAATGTTTGTGGAATTCTTGATGCTGACACTGAAGAAAATTTATTTGAGGGCAATTTGACGGGCAATCCTGTTATTCACTTATTACCTGAACAAAAGAGCTTGAAAGATAAGGGTGCTACAATGAGGCTTGGGGGTTATCCTGTATTTTTAAGAAAGGATACTATGGCCTTTAAACTTTATGGAAGCGATAGGGTCGTTGAGAGATTTAGACATAGATATGAAGTTAACAATGACTACCTTGATTTGTTTAAGAAGAAAGGGCTCGTGGTATCTGGATTTTCTGAAGATTACAGAATAGTCAAGATGATAGAAATACCAAAGAATAAGTTTTTTGTAGCTTGTCAATTTCATCCTGAGCTTATCACAAGGCTGGAGAGTCCGTCTAAACTTTTTTTAGGGTTAGTGCAAGCTTGTCTTTGATTATTGTACTTAATAAGCTTATTATTCAATTGTTGAGTGTTGTATTACCAATTGGGGTAACTTTTGATATTAGTTTTATTTATTCTTTAATATCTTGCATAGATTTACTATAATTTATAGAGTTATTGTTTTGAGGAATATTTTGTTAGGGAGTAAGAGATGAAGGAAGAAGATATAAGAAAGGCAATTGCAATGAAGAGGCTAGTTAAGCATTTCTTTGATGAGCTTAAATATAGGATGAAAATACCCTGCCTTAGACCAAATAATAAAGATCTGAGTACAAAATATATACTTTTAAATCTTTTCAGAAAGATAGCAAATCTTCCGTTTAATAAGAAATATGAAATTGAAGAGCAATTTCCTCTTGAGGTTTCAGGAAAAGTTGTGCCTACGGACGCGGTTCTTATTAAGAGATTGGATTATGAGAGATGTGTTATTGTTGGTATTATTGAGGCAAAAGCAGATCAGATTAATCTTGACTATGAACTTGAGAGGTTTTTTATTCAAGACAATAAAGTTAATGTACTTTTTTGGCAACCCAAAAGAGTTGTGTTAAAGCAGAATGAAAAATTAGCTACATTAGAGGCGGATGATATTTTTAGGCTTGATAATGATTTTAATTTACCAGCAGTTAAAGATAAGTTAGAAGATTTCATTAGTGTTTTTATGCAATTTTTCGCGTATGAAGATGTTTTATTTGAATATGATAAATTAAAGAGTAAATATTTTTTAGTTAAAAATAAGTAAGATAGCTATTTTGGTGTATGAAATTTTATTTGAGAGATAGGGAGAATATGATTTAGTGGTTTTGTGTTAAATTTGCTTATATAAGTTAATGCTAAAATATTTTTTTGTAATTGATATCTTCTTAATTTATTGCATTTTAAAAATCATTGAATTAAGTTGAGATAAGTCTGTTCAAAAAATATTTTTTATGGTAGAATCCCTTTATGCAAAAAATATCGTTTTTTAATAAAAAAAAGTCTAATATATCTCGAGTGTCTAAGTATGAGACTTTGAGAAATCTTAAAGATGACAAGAAAGATTTACATGTATATGAGTATAAGGCTCCAGTTAAAGAGTTACTAAAGGGATTTTATCATTCTAAGTCTTCTATTAATAATGTATTAATTAGTGCGGAGTTTTTATACAAGAGTTTATTTTCTAGTTTTGAGAATCTCGACAAGATATTTGAGATGCTTATTAAGACGACAAATGATGCACGTAATCAGGTGGGTGTTATTTTTGATGATATTGAAAGAAACAATGAGGAGAAATTGAAAAAAATTACTACTGTTATTGTAGGCGTTCAAGGAAGCCTAGAGACAATAAATAATTTTTTAGGTGCAACTAATATGATTTCTCTTAACGCTAAGCTTGAGGCTGCAAGAGCAAAGGAGTACGGAAAAGGGTTTTCTGTTGTTGCTGATGAGATTAAACGTCTCTCAGATCAGGCTAAGGGCGTTATGAATATGATTTCTGTTAAGGAAATTGAGGAAGTCTCTAAGGATTTAATTTCTAAGAATATTAGAGAATTACAGTCAGATATTGATAAATTTTTCTCAAGTTTTCTTGAGGAGCTTACTTCTCTTGAAAGTTTATTTAAACATTTTGTTAGGCAGCAAAGTGAATTTTCAATGTTAATTAGTGATCTTGAGGGTGTTGAAGCTAATGTGTCTTATTTGACAAGAAGTTGTGATTCTTTGTCTAATTCTGAAACCTTTATGTACTCTAATGATGAATTTTTAAAGGAGTTAGAGTTTATTATCTCAGAACAAATGACATGGATGAATATTTTAAGATCAATTGTTGAGAATCAGAAGAGTATGGCTATTCAAACTGATCCGGTTAAGCATGGATTTGGGTTGTTTTATAAGGGGTTTAGTCCGAATTATGGGGAGGTAAAAGAAATTTGGGAAGATCTTTATTCTTATTGTTTAAATGTTCATAAGATTGCTGTTGAGATAGTAAAAATCTTTCTTAAGGATAATTTTGGTGATATAGATTTGAGACGGTCAAGGGATTTTTTAATTCAAGCTGAGGGTTTATCAGATGAAATTGTTAGAAAACTTGAACATCTTAAAAAGATAGTAATTGAATTGGAGAATCAGGGTATTAATATTTTTGCCTAATTTTTTAATTTTATTATTATGTTTATTTAGCATTTTTATTAGTTTAGATTTGATATTTAAGTGTTTGTTATTTAATATTTGGGTAGGTTGGTGTATACCTATTAAAAATCAGGTTTTATTTTGATAGAATAATTTTAAGTTATGGATTTAAAAGTTAAATTTATTCATTTGCATGTTCATTCAGATTATTCTCTCTTAGATGGTGCTGCAAAGATTACAGATATTGTGGCAAAGGCGAAGGAATGCAATATGTCCCATATTGCATTAACAGATCATGGGAATCTTTTTGGTGCTATTAGGTTTTACAATGAAGCGAGAAAGGCAGGAGTAAAGCCCATAATTGGAATTGAGGCTTATATGTCCAGTACTTCAAAGCATATAAGAAAGAATGATGATCTTGGAAAGCCTTCTTATCATTTAATTCTTCTTGCCAAGAATGAATTAGGATATAAGAATTTATTAAAGCTTACAAGTATTTCTTATCTTGAGGGATTTTATTATCGCCCAAGAATAGATAAGGGTGATCTAGAGAAATATTCTGAAGGTCTTATTTGCACATCTGCATGCATTGGTGGGATTATTCCTCAGCTAATTATAGCAAACAGGTTTGATGATGCAAGGAATGAAATTCTTTGGTTTAAAAGTATTTTCGGTGATGATTTTTATCTTGAACTTCAACGTCATGGGATTAAACAACAAGATATTGTTAATGAAAGATTAATTGCTTATTCTAGAGAACTTAATGTTCCACTAACTGTGTCTAATGATTCTCATTATGTTAATAAAGAGGATGCAACAGCTCAAGATATTATTATTTGCATTGGAACAGGTGCTAAGAGAAGGGATCCTAATAGGCTTAAAATGGAGACTAATGAATTTTATATTAAATCTCAAGAAGAGATGTGTGAGCTTTTTAAGGATTTACCAGAGGCTTTGGCAAATACTGTAAAAATTGCTGAAAAATGTAATGACTTTAAGATCAAATTTCCAGGTCCTATTTTCCCTGAATATCAGATTCCTAGTGAGTTTAATACTCTTGGTCAATATTTAGAGCACCTGACACTTGAGGGTTTAAAATTTAGGTATGATATTGTAACTAATAGCATTAAAGAGCGTGCTTTTTATGAACTTGCAACAATAATTAAAATGGGATTTGAGGCTTATTTTTTAATTGTTTGGGATTTTATTAAATTTGCACATGATAACGATATTCCTGTTGGTCCTGGGCGTGGTTCTGGGGCGGGTTCAATTGTTGCATATGCTTTAAGGATTACTGATATTGATCCCTTAAAGTATAATCTTCTTTTCGAGAGATTCCTAAATCCCGAGCGTGTCTCTATGCCTGACTTTGACATTGATTTCTGCTTTGAGGGTAGAGATGAGGTCATAAAGTATGTCGCAAGAAAGTATGGTGAGGATAGGGTTGCTCAGATAATTACATTTGGGACATTAAAACCTAAGGCTGTATTTAAGGATGTTGGAAGAGTTTTAGATATTCCTTTTGCTGAATCTAATGAACTTACTAAACTTATTCCCGATGGTCCAAAAGTTTCTTTAAAGGAAGTCTTTGCAGATGAATCTTTAAAAGAATATTTAAATAAAGGTTCTATTTATAAGGAATTGATGGATGCAGCTCTTGTTCTTGAAGGTATGAATAGACATGTTTCAACTCATGCAGCAGGCATTGTGATTTCTAGGGCACCTTTAACAGAGTATGTTCCACTTTATAAGGATTATAAACAAGATACTGTTTCTACGCAGTATACTATGGACTTGTTGGAGGATTGTGGTCTTGTAAAGATGGATTTTCTTGGTCTTAAGACATTAACTTTAATAAAAAATGCAGAAAATCTGATTAGGACTGTTAATCCTAATTTTAGAATAGAAAATATTTCCGATAGTGATGCTAAGACTTTCAAGATGCTTTCTGAGGGGCGTAGTGCGTCTGTTTTTCAATTTGAATCTGAGGGTATGCAGCAAGTTTTAAGGGATGCAAAACCTGACAGTATTGAGGATTTAATTGCTTTAAATGCACTCTATCGTCCAGGGCCTATGCAGTTTATACCTCAATTTATTGCGGCTAAGACAGGTGCTAAGAAAATTAAATATCCTCATCCAGACTTAGTAGAAGTTTTAAAGCCAACTTATGGAGTTATTGTTTATCAAGAACAAGTAATGGAAGTTGCAAGGATTATTGGGGGGTTTTCTCTTGGAAAAGCAGATATATTAAGACGTGCGATGGGAAAAAAGAAAGAAGATGAAATGAATAAGATGAAAGTCGACTTTTTAAAAGGTGCTCTTATTAAAGGTTATGATGAGAGGCTTGCAAGTGATATATTTGAGCTTTTAAAGCCCTTTGCTGGTTATGGTTTTAATAAATCTCATGCAGCTGCATATTCTTTAATAGCTTATCAAACAGCATATCTTAAGGCTAATTATCCTGAAAGCTTTATGGCTGCCAATTTAACAAATGAGATTAATAATACTGATAAACTCTCTTATTATATTGAAGAGGCAGAGTCGATGGGGATAAATGTTTTAAAACCGGATGTAAATCAGTCTTTTAGAGAATTCCGTGTCAATGGATCTAAGATCTCTTATGGGCTTAATGGAATTAAGAATATTGGGGGTTTTATAGTCGATCTTGTAGTTGCTGAGAGGCAAGAGAATGGGGAATATAAATCCTTTGAGGACTTTATTAGGAGAGTAGATGATAAGGTTATTAATAGAAAATTTCTTGAATCCGCGATAAAGTCTGGGCTCTTTGATAGTTTTGACCAAAATAGGAGAACACTTTTTGAAAATCTTGATAGATTAATAGAAGTTGTATCTAAAGACAAGAGCGATAAAAGACTTGGTCAGAGTAGTTTATTTGGCTCTCTTGGAGTTCAGAATGCCGTTAAGGAAAGTTTTCATTATGATTTGTTTGAAGAATATTCTTATCCTGAACTTTTAAGATTTGAGAAGGAACTTTTAGGTTTTTATGTATCTGGGCATCCTCTTGATCCATATAAAACGGAAATAGAGAGTTTTACAAGCTTTAATATATTAGAAGAGCTTGCTATTAAAAAGAATAGTCGTGTTAAGTTTGCTGGGAATCTAAATTCAGTAAAAATTATCAATTCTAAGAAAAATAATTCTAGAATGGCCTTTGGAGTTATTGAAGATTTTAAAGGTATGATGGAAATTGTAATTTTTACTGAAAGTTATGAAAAATATAAACATTTGCTTATTGAGGGCAATGTGGTTGGCGTTATAGGTAAGCTTACATTTAATAGAGATAAATTTTCAATAGTCGTTGAAAAGGTGTTAAGTATTGAAGAGCTTTCTGTTAATAAGATTAATAATCTTCATATTAAATTTTTTAATGAAAAGTTCAATGATTCTAATCTTCTTAATTCTTTAAAGGATAAACTCTTTAAGTTTGAGGATAATACTGGATTTTCGAATGTTTATCTTTATTTAAAGAATAATGATGAAGATTTGAGGCTCAAAATGGATTTAACCCTAAACTTTAAACCTGATGAGTTTAAGATTAATGAGCTGAGGAGTCACGAAATAGTAGAGGATGTTTGGTTTGATTAGGAGGATTAATTGTGATAGTAGAGACTTTAATTTTATTTTTAAATGCTTATAGAATTTTAATTTTGATTAGAATTATTCTTAGTTGGCTTGTATCCTCAGGAATTAATACTAATGTATTTTTTAAATTTATCTATAGTGCAACAGAACCATTTTTATCTGTTTTTAGAAGGGTTAGGTTTTTCAGGCTTGGTATGTATGATTTTTCGCCAATTGCGGCTTTAATTACTCTTACAATAGTTGAGAGGATGCTGTCTCATGGTGATTATAAACTTTCTACGTTTATTGTATTGTTTATTATTGAAGTTTGGGGAATATTTAGAAGTATTTTTATTGCACTTATTTTTTTCTTTGCCTTAAGATTAATATTTTTACTTTTCAGCCTATTTGATGATACTGATTTCATGAGGGGAGTTGATTCGTTGCTTATTCCCTTGTCTGTTAAAATAAACAATATTGTTACAGATAAGACTATGTCTTATACTCTTAATTTGATTGTAGCCGACGCACTGCTAATGGCATTTATAATCATTTTTGAGCAAGCCATATTTGCTATTAGTATTTTAGCCTTTTACTTACCTTTTTAAGGATTTTGATGTTTTTGCATGAGTTTCAATATGACTTAAAGGGCATACGTGGTCTTGGAAAGAAGGGACTTGAGAGATTAAATAGTCTTCAGATTACAAATATTAAAGAGCTCATAGAATACTTTCCTAAAAAGTACGAGGATCGTCAGAATATAAAAACTTTTCCAGACCCACTGGAAGTTAGAGATTGTGAACTCATGACAATTTTTACTGTTTTAGAACATAAAAAGCTTGGAGGGAGTAATTTTAAAAAGAATTTAAAACTTATTGCTAGGAGTGAAAATGATGAGATATTTGAAATTCTTCTTTTTAATAGGGGATTCTTAGAAGGGGTTTTTAAGGTAGGTCAAAAATTCTATATTTATTCCAAATTTAATTACAGCGATTATACTCAAATGTGGAGTTGTTCTAATTTTGACAGCGAATCTTTTAGCTATAATCCGGAACGATTTAAAAAAATTATGCCAATTTATTCTCTTAGTGAAAGCCTAACTTCTAAAAAGATATCGTCTTATATAAAAGAAGCTCTGATTTATTTTGTAAAGTTTGGACAATCTGATGTGCCTGAATTCTTAATCAACAAATATACATTATTGCCGTTCCATGAGGCTTTAAATGAAATCCATTTTCCAAGTTCTCTTGAAATGCTTGAAAGGGCAAAGAAAACGTTAACTTATAGGGAAATATTTTTGCTTCAGTTTTTTTCGAGGGGAAAAAGTTCTGAGATTTTTTTGCGTGACAGGAAGCAATTATCAAGGAATTTGCTTGATCAAATTATTTTAAGTCTTCCATTTAAGCTTACAAGAGATCAAATAATTTCAATTAATGAGATAATTAATGATCTTGAAAGCATTAGGCCTATGAGTAGATTACTTCAAGGTGATGTTGGAAGTGGGAAAACTTTAGTTGCTTTTCTCTCGAGTATTCCTTTAATTGAAGCTGGATATCAAGTGGCATTTATGGTGCCTACTGATCTTTTGGCACGGCAACATTATAATAATTTGGCAAATATACTCAAAGATTTTAATATATCTATAGTTCTTTTAACGGGTAGTTTGAAAAAAAGAGGCAAAGATGATGTGTTGGAAAAAATTAAAAATGGTACTTCTAGTTTAGTAATTGGGACTCATTCTATTTTTTCTTGCGGAACAAAGTTTAAAAAATTAGCTTATGCCATCATTGATGAACAGCATAAATTTGGCGTTGAGCAGAGAGAAGAGCTTAAGAATAAGGGAGAAGGAGTTGATATTCTTTTAATGTCAGCAACTCCTATTCCTAGAAGCTTAGCTTTAACTCTTTTTGGCGATCTTGAAGTATCTTTAATTAAGAGAGGCCCTGCATGCAGAATACCTGTTACTACTTATTTAGCAAAACATGGCAATGAAGACAAAGTTTATGAGTTTTTAAAAAATGAACTTGCAAAAGGGCACCAAATTTATTTTGTGTACCCCCTAATATCATCCTCAGAAAAGTTTGATTTAAAAGATGCTACTAATATGTGCTTAGAGCTTAGGAATGTTTTTGTCGAATATTGTGTTGAAATGGTTCATTCTAAACTTCCATCTGATGTCAAGGAAGATATTATGAATGATTTTTACTCAAAAAAAATAGATATTTTGGTTGCAACAAGCGTTATTGAAGTTGGTATTGATTGCCCAAATGCAACTTGCATGGTAATAGAGCATGCTGAGCGTTTTGGACTTTCTACTTTGCATCAAATTAGGGGGCGTGTCGGTAGAGGCGACTTAAAATCTTTTTTATTTTTGCTCTACAGGGAACCTTTAACGGATGCAGGAAGATTTAGACTTAAGACTATAAAAGAGAATGTAGATGGATTTAAAATAGCAGAAGAAGATCTTAAATTAAGAGGGCCTGGCAATTTATTTGGTCTTGAACAAACGGGTTATTTGAAGCTTAAGATAGCTGATTTTGTTGAGAATAGAGATGTCATAAGCTTAATTCGAGAAGAACTTAATCTGTTTTTTTCAAATAAATCTTTTTATGACAAATTAGATGTTGAATTACTTGATAGACTTTTACTTTCATATTTAAGATCTGTTGGCAAGGATAATAGTTGATTATTAGCTTGTGTATTTTTGAATTAAATTTGAAATTTCTTTTTTATGTTCATTCCAAAATTCAAGAAGTTTATACTGTAAATTGTTGAAATATTTTTCTTGAATAATACATGCTTGTTTGCCAATATACATATAATGCCAAGGTTCTGATTTATATCCAGTGTCTCTTTCATGATTTTTAGGGTAAGATAATGAGAATCCATACTTTGATGAGTTTTCATAAATCCACTTGCCTTCTTTTGTATTTAGTAAATTATCGTCTATTTTCATGAAGTCCATAGCTGTTCCTAGTTGATGTTGTGAGTGATTAGGTCTTGCTGATTGTTGTTCTGCTGCCTTTAATCCGTAGGTTGTAACATTATGTTCAAATAAAAATTTTTGATATTCTTCTGTTCTGTATGCTGATACTATTTTTATACTAAAGCCATTTTCCCTAGCATCCTTGACAAGACTAATCAAGTCATTTATTAATACTTTTCTCAACATTAAGCTTTTTTTGCCAATGTCTTTTAATTCTTGAAAGTCTTTTAGATAAACTAAGTCTTTTGGTTGGTATCCCTTAGGAATTGGGATTTTTTTGTTTACAAGTATTAAAAGCTTATTTTTCTCTGCTTCAAGAAGTGGTTTTATCTCTGCTAGGAATTGAATAGGATTTTCTTTGATTTGTTTGCGGTAAGGTGCTTCTAGATTTTTTGTAGCCTCAAGTAAGATTTCTAAGTCTTGGGATTGTATTTCATTGGCTTTCAAAACACAGTTGTTAATTAAGAATATTGACAAAAAAATGTAGAATAACTTCATATAAATTTAATTATAATATAATTTGTGTTAATTATTGGATTAATTTTAAGGCTAAATTATTTTTTTATTTACAAAAGTGGTAGAATAGTTAGAATATGTTAAAAAGACTTAATAATTATAGCTCAATACTGAGAGAATTGCTCATATTGGCCATTCCTACAGCTTTTGAGGCTTTTTTGTATCAGCTAGTAGTATTTTTTGATAATTATATGATTGTTTATTTAGGAACTCCTCAAGTTACAGGAGTTTCTCTAGCGAATAGAATAAGTTTTCTTTTCTTTATTACTGTATTTGCACTTGGTACTACTCTTAGTGCTTATGCTTCTCAAGCATTTTCTAAGGGAAAGTTTTCACATGTTAGGCAAGCATTTGCTTACGCTTTGATGATTGGAACAACTATTGGAATTATTTTTTTTGTTATATCCTTTATTTTTTCAAAAGAAGTCCTTAATCTATTCATAGGTGAATCAGAGCCTCTAAATTTTGGAATAGAGTATTTAAGAATTGTTTCTGTTGCCTATATTTTTATATCTTATTCTTTTCTATCCGCAATGGGTTTTAAGAGTGCTAAGGATATAAAAATACCTTTATTTGTGACTATATTTGTTGTAATAGTTAATGTTGTTTTTAATTACATCTTTATTTTTGTGCTTGATATGGGAATAAGTGGGGCAGCTTATGCTACTTTGCTTGCTAGAATGCTTGAATTTACCTTTTATTTTTTTTATAACTTTTTTAATGTGAATTCTTATTATCATCTTGAAGTGAAAGATTTTTTTGTTTCTAAGAGTGTAAGAGTGGCTACTTTAAAGATACTTGTTCCTGTTTTATCACATGAAATCTGTTGGGTTTTAAGTATAACTATTCTGCATGCTTTGTATGCTCGACTTGGAAGTGGTGAATATGCGTCTTTTGCAGTTGCATCTAACCTTTTAGACTTGTGCTTTGTTTTAATGCATGGAATGGGAGTTGCAACGGGTGTTATTATCGGGCATTTGATGGTAAATGATAAGGAACATGTTAGAGAACTTGGAATATTTTTATCAGTTATTGGAGTTATTTTAGGACTTTTTGTAGCCTTTATTCTTTTGCTAATATCTAGGGTTGCACCTATGATATTTAGTAATCTAGATTCTCCTGAACTTGTTGGTATTTTTATCTCTGTTTTTGCTAGCATTGTTGTTTTTAAGGGTTTTACGTCTCAGGCGCTTGTTGGTATTTTTCGAACGAGCGGAATTCCTAATACTTGTTTTTATATTGAGATAGGAGTGATAGTTTTTTATACATTGCCAGTTGCACATTGTTTGATTTTTTTTACAGATTTTAAATTACCAATGATAGTTTTTATTGTAAGTCTTGAAGAAGTTATTAAAAATATATTTATTTTAATAGAATTTTTTAAAGATAATTGGATAAGGGAAATACATTATGAAGAGCTGACTTAATTTGTAAAATATACTATAATACTATAATTAGGACATATTATGAGTAATATGAATTTTAAGTTCATTTTGATTTTATTTAATAAAGGGATTCCCTCTACTTTTTTATAGTGTTTTTATTGTAATTCACTACTCCAATTTTTTTGAAAATCTAGTTTACTGTTTTGATATTTAGGAGGAGGTTATGTATTCGTTAAGCGAATCCAGGAAGAGTAGGGTTTATCGGGATCTTTTAAATATTGCAATTCCAACAGCTGTTGAATTTTTTTTGTTTAATGTTATTGCATTTACAGACAATATTATGGTGTCTTATCTTGGAGATTATCCTGTTGCTGGAGTTTCTCTTGCAAATAAATTTTTTGAACTTTTTATTACTATTGCCTTTGCTGTAATGGGAGCTTATAATATATTGGCAACCAGGCAATATGCTAAAGGTGATATTGATGACTTTAAAAACACATTTTTTATTAGCATCTTAATTCTCCTATTGTTTTCCTTTTTATTCATATTTATTTCATTATTTTATCCATATTTTTTTCTTGGATTACTATCTAATGACTCAAAAGCTATCTCTTATGGAATAACTTATCTTGACATCGCTGTTTATTCTTTTGTATTTGCGGTTGTTAAGGGGATTATTGCAAATTCACTAAAGATTGTTAAAATAACTAAAATTCAGGTTGTCACTTCTGTTGTTGCAGTTGTTTTAAATGTAGTTTTTAACTATTTATTTATTTTTATATTTGGCATGGGAGTACTTGGGGCTGCTATTGCAACTACATTAGTTCGCGGTATTGAACTTGTTTTTTATCTTCTTTATACAGTCTTTAATTCAGACTCGCATTTTCACCTTAAAGTTAAAAACTTAAAAATCAATCCTGTAATATTTTCTCAATTAATTAAGTTTTTTATTCCAATATTTTTAAATGAATTTATTTGGTTTTTGGGATATTTTGGCTTAATTGCAATTTTTGCAAGAATTAATACCGCTAAATATGCGGCTTATAGTATAACTTTTTCTACTTATTTTATGGGATTTAATATAATTAATGCGTTTTGTTTCTCTGTCAATATTATAATGGGACATGAAATGCATAATGATAAGAGAGAGATAATGGCTGTTGCAATATATTTGGGCAAGATAGGCTTCATTCTTGCTATTGTTACATCTTTTATAATGGTAGCTTTGTCTTTCATAGCACCCTATGTTTTTTATGAGTTAGAATATGCAAGTCTTATAGGAGTTATGCTAAGGTATTATGCTATCTCGGTGTTTTTTACAGCACTTGCATTTCAATATTTATTTGGGTTTTTCCGAGCAGGTGCATCTCCAAGCTTTGGGGCTATTATGGAGGGCTCTGTAACTTTTATTTATACAATACCCATTGCATACCTTTTAGCAAATTATACACAAATTCCATTTGAGCTTATTGTTTTTATTCCAACTCTTGAAGATGTCATTAAGCTTGGTATTTCTTTACCTTATTTTTATAGTACCAAGTGGATTAAGTCTATTAAAACAGGTTAATTATTTTGTTATACTTGCTTATATTGTGTGTTTAGATGAGATAAGAGGTAAGAATTTTTTAGTTATGGGATTGGGTCTTAATGGAGGAGGCCTGGTTGTTTCAAAATTTTTGTTAAGGCATGGGGCTAATTTAGTAATCACTGATTTAAAGGATGATGTAGAATTAGCTTCAAGTATTAAGTCTCTAGAAGAATTTAGCAGTAAGATTCGATATGTTTTAGGATATCATGACGTGGATGATTTTAAGAGAGCAGATATTGTTATTAAGAATCCTGGTGTAAGTTCTTGCAATAAGTATTTAAAGTTTGCAAAAAGAGTTGAGACTGATATTAGTTTATTTTTAATGTTTAATAAGAATCCTATAATTGCTATTACGGGTACTAAGGGAAAATCAACTCTTGCATCTCTTTTGTATCAAGTTTTAGGCACTCAGTATCCCAATGTTAAGCTTGGAGGTAATATTGGAATATCTCCTTTAAGTTTTCTAGATGAGCTTGATGGAATATCACCTATTGTTTTAGAATTTTCTTCTTGGCAATTGCATGATCTTCGAAATTTAAATCCTATTATTAGTATTATTACAAATATTTACTATGATCATCAAAATTCTTATTCAAATTTTGATGATTATATAGGAGATAAATCTAAAGTTTTTATAAATCAAAATTCGGGGATTTTTATCTCTCAGGATCGAGCTTATTATGACTACTTTTATAGATTTAAAACTAAATCCAGAGTTATTTTGTTCTCAGAAACGATTCCTTTAAACTTTGATAATGATGTTTTTTATTTTAAAAATAATAAAGTTTATTTAAATGATGAAGCTATATCCACGCTTAGTGAGTCAAAGATTGTTCTTTTGATCTCTAAACTGATAGTCATTTTTGTTTCAAATTACTGCAAATTGGATTTGAGTCTTGTGTCTAAGGTTGTGGCTGATTTTAATGGCATTGAGCATCGATTGGAATTTGTAAGAGAATTTGGAGGCGTTAAATATTATAATGATACAGCATCGACAATCCCTGATTCTACAGTTTTATCTGTTAAAAGTTTAAAGATTAATGAGATTTCTGTTAACCTCATTGCTGGTGGGACTGATAAGGAGCTGGATTTTTTGATTTTTGGTCAGATTTTGAGTATGGTTAAAACTTGGATTTTATTAAGAGGTAGTGCTACTTACAAGATTGTTAAGGTTTTAGAAGAAAATAATATTAAGTATTTTGTTTTTTCTTCTTTAAAAGAATGTATTTGTTATGCTAGAAAAATTTCTATTCGAAATGATGTGGTATTATTTTCTCCCGCTAGTGCTTCTTTTGAGCTTTTTAAGAATGAGTTTGATAGAGGGATTCAATTTAAGACGTTAGTCAATACCATGGCTTAAAATCTTTTTTTTATGACTTTGTAGTAAAAGTATCTTAGTATTTCAAGTGTTCTATAAATTTTATATGAAAATTTTTTATAAACGAAGTCATAGCATCCAATCCTGTGGATGAGCTCTCCTCCAAAGCCTGTTTTGAATTGAAAGAGACCAAATAGAGGGTGTTTTTCATCGGTAGTTGGGGGAATGCCTAAAAGATCATATTCTTTAATAGAATAACTTTTAAGCATTTGTATTGCACTAAATTGCACTGCATAATTTGCCATTAGATGTCTATCCTCTCTACTTGATGCGCCATAAAGATATGTGGCTTTATCTTTGTAGATTCCAACGATTATTCCAGATATGAGTTTTTCGTTGTGTAGTGCGATTATTAGTTTGATAGTAGAATTTTCATCTCTCCTAAATTCTTTTATTAAATCTTTTATATAGTTTTTTGAGTGAATAGTAAATTTGTCTCGTTTGGCTGTTGCTTCGTGAAGCGCATAAAATTCATTAAAATAGTTAAAGTCATCATCTATAATGACTGTTACATCCTTCTTGCAGCTAAGCGTTATGTTATATCTTGTTTTCTTTTTCATGCGAGCTTTAATGTTGTCTAGTGAATCGTTCAAGTTTAGTATTGTTGTATTTGGGGGCTGTATGTCGTCAAATGATTTCTTGAGACCTTTAAGTTTAAGCTTTAGGGGAGTATAAGTTTCTTTTAAGCTTCTTGAGTTATAGTACATTAAGTCAAATCTTAAAAAGATAGTATTTTTATGTAGGTATTCCTGTATTCTTTCACTAAGTTTTGCAATATGAGTGGTAACCTCATTCATGTTAATCTCTTCAATTTTTTTATTTGAAAATTCTGGATGAGCAATGTAACTTAAATAAAAATTCCAAAATATTTTTCTTTGCATCACAAGAATTTTGTCAAAATGTTCACTACTGAATGCTATGGCTTTCCATGGGCTTTCTTTGATTGAGGTTTTTTTTACAGATGCCCATAATTTACTTTGTAGATAATTCTCATTTAAACTTTCTACTTCAATTTTTTTAATAACCATTGATTGCTCTTGAATGAATTTTAATACACTATTCCATTTGGAATGTCTCTAGATAGTATTTTTTCTTTAGAGTGCTCTAGTATTAAGTTGATTCCGTTTATTTTAAGTTCGCCATTCTCTGCTACAATTTGGGTTTTCAAGAATTTATCTACGCTGATTTTTGATGGGTAGTGTAATTCCTTACCACTATCAGTTTCAAGTATTATGCGTTCACCAGAGATGGGATTGTCTTTAAAGTCTTCCATAATTATTACTTTAAAGTTCTTATCCTTATCTTCAGTTGAGATTAACATTCCTTCAGATTTTATTCCTCTAAATTTTGCAGGCTTTAAGTTGTCAACGATTATTATGTGTTTTCCAATGAACTCTTTTTCCGTGTAATAGTCTGCAAGACTGCTTACAATTTGTTTTCCTTCAAGAGTTCCATCATCAAGTTTTAAAATGAATAGTTTTTCTGCATCTGGATTCCGCTCTATTGCTTTTACTTTAACAACCCTTAAGAAAACTTTCTCGCTGAATAAATTTACTGGATTTTCTGTTTGTTGCTCTTGCATATTTTTACCTCCCGAGTATTTTAATTTTAAACTATCAATCACTTCTTTTTCTAGCTTGCTAAATAGCACCTCTGTAGTTTTAATGGTGCTTAGACCTAAATTTGTGCCTAAGAATTTGTTGGAAATTTCATAACTTTCACCAAAAAATTTTCTTATTTTATCGCTTGTTTGAGGTATAAATGGTGATATTAAGATTGATAGATCTCTTATTAGGTATATTAGATTTACCAATAGTTCTTTTGTTTCTCCAGGAGCACTATCCTTTGTCTTCCATGGTTCTCTATCTTGGAATATTTTATTACCTAGACTTGAGATGTCAAGAATATCTTTTAATGCTGATTTTAGTTCTGTTTTACTAAAAAAATCTAGGATTTTAGCATATTTAATATTGATTTCTCCCCAGAAATCTTGTTTTATTTCTATCTGATCTATCTGATCTGTAAAAAATTTTTTATAAAAGGTTAATACACGGTTAATAAGATTTGAAAAATTGCCAATAAGTTCAGAGTTTGACCTCTCCATAAAATCATCCCACATGAATTGAAAGTCAGATTTTTCAGGCTTATTATAATATATATAAAATCGCCATACATCAGCAGGTATTCCAGTAGTAATGACATCATTTCCAAATATTCCAGTTCCCTTAGATTTTGAAAATTTTAGGTTTTCATAGTTTAAATATTCGCTTGAAGATATCTTGCTTAACATTGTCCAATTTTCTCTGCTTCCAAGCTCTACGGCAGGGAATACAACAGTGTGGAATAAGATATTATCTTTTCCAATAAATTGTACCAGATTTGTTTCACTATTATTTTTCCACCAGGATTCCCAATCTTTTGCAATTTCTTTTGTAATTGAGATATATCCAATTGGGGCATCAAACCATACATAAAACACCTTATTTTCATATCCCTTTTTGGGTACAGGTATCCCCCATTTTAAATCTCTTGTTATTGCTCTTTCTTTAAGGCCATCTCTTAAGAATGCAGACGTCATTTTAATAGCATTGGTATTCCAATTTGAATTTTCGGTAGATGTTTTTATCCAATCCTCAAGTTCATTTTTTATTTGTGGAAGATCAATATAGAGATGTTTGGTTGTTTTCAGAATAGGTACATTTTTGCAAATTATGCACTTAGGATTTATTAACTCAGTGGGACATAAGATCTTGGAACAGTTTTCACACTGATCACCTTTTGCATTGCTTCCACAATTTGGACATTCACCTATTATATATCTATCAGCTAGAAACATAAGGTCATGAGTGCAAAAAAACTGTTCACTCTCTCTCTCATTGATATAACCATTTTCTTCTAGCTTTAAGAATAAGTCTTGTACGGTTTCTTTGTGATGTTTGTTAGTTGTGCGTCCAAAGTGGTCAAATTTAATGTTAAACCATTCATAGATTGATTTATGTATAGCGTAATATTTGCTACAAAGTTCTTCAGGAGTAATTTTCTCAATTAAAGCCCTAGTTTCTGTAGCTGTTCCGTATTCATCTGTTCCACAAATATAAAGTGTTTCTATTCCCATCATCCTTGAATATCTTGCAAAAGCATCTGCTGATAGGACTTGTACTAAGTTACCAAGGTGGGGTATGTTATTAACATATGGTAATGCGGCTGTAACTAAATTCTTTTTTTTCACTTAAGTTGATGTTTCCTTTTTGCTATATTGTATTCATATTTTAATACTAGTATAAGCTATTTTATGCATTTTGTTTGTTAAATAGTATATGATATTCATTATTAATGAATATCATATAGGGAATATTATGGGATTGTTTAATTTTAAAGAATATGTGTTCGGTAGAGCAAGAAAAGTTGTGATGGAAAATAGAGATAAGGCTAGCATAGTTTTTCCTGAAAGTAGTGATATTAGAATTTTAGAGGCAACAATTGAACTTTTAAAGGAAAAGTTAGCAGGGCTTGTGGTTCTGATTGGTAGTAAGGATGAGATTTTTAAAAGTTTAAAAGAGTTTGTAAGCCCTAGAGATGATATCTTAGCAATGGTAGAAGTTATAGATCCCAATTCTTTTAGCGGATTTAATCGATATTTGGATGAATATTTTAATTTACGACGAAAGAAGGGATTAGCCTTCAATAAGGCTAGAGAAGAAATTTTAAATGAAATTGCTTTTTCTATGATGATGGTAAGGCTTGGCGAAGTTAAAACTTGTGTTTGTGGATCTTTGACGTCGTCTGCCAAGGTTTTAAGAAGTGCACTTACGATATTGCCCAAGCTGAAGGACACTAAGCTTGTATCATCTTTTATGCTTATGAATACTGGTAATGATTGTAGTCTGACTAGAGCTTCTTGTTTTGGTCATGGGGGAGTTTTACTTTTTTCTGACTGCGCAGTGGTTGTCAGTCCTGATTCTTTAGAGCTTGCAGAAATTGCAATACAGAGTGCAAATTCTTTTAAGAATATTTTTGATGCAGAGCCAAGAGTGGCTCTGTTAAGCTTTTCTACAAAGGGTTCTTCGCATTCCATGGAAGTTGAAAAAGTGCAATGTGCTTTAAAGATTGTCAAGAGTAAATGTAAAGACTTACTCATTGATGGAGAACTTCAACTTGATGCAGCTTTAATTAAGAGTGTTGCAGAGAAAAAGTGTGGGGATTCTGTAGTTGCCGGTGATGCTAATGTATTGATTTTTCCTAGTTTAGAGTCTGGAAATATTGGATATAAGCTGGTTGAGAGATTATCTTTTACTAAAGCTTATGGACCTTTCTTACAGGGATTTGAAAATCCTGTTAGTGATCTTTCAAGAGGTTGCTCTGTAGACGATATTGTATTAACAAGTGCCTTGATGATAGGTAGTTAATTTATTTGAAATTTCGATGAATTCTTGGACAGAAATCTCTTCTGGTCTTTTATCTAGGAAGTTTTTTAAGAATTCTTCTTGAATAATTTTTTCGTTTTTTAAAAAGTTAATTATTGTGTTTTTGAGTTTTTTTCTACGACTTGTAAATACTGTTCTAACTAATTTATTGAATTCTTTAAAGTCTGAGATTGCTCCTTCTTGAGGAATTAGCTTGAGAGTTGTAGATTTTACTTTAGGAATTGGATAAAAATTATTATTGTTGATATCCATTATTTTAGTTACATTAAAGTGTGATTGGACTAGAATGGTGAATGAAGAGTAGTTTTTATTACCCTCCTTTGCAAGCATTCTATCTGCTAGTTCTTTTTGTACTGTAAATACCATATTCTTTAAGATTTTATCTTCAATAAGCATGGATATCACTTTTGATGCGATGTTATAAGGTAAATTTGAAAATATTTTATTAATATTTCTTTCTTCTTTTTTGTATGTCTTTAAAAAATCACCTTTTATTAGCTTAAAGTTTTTAAACTCACCAAATTGTTCATCCAGAATTTCTGAGTACTTAGGGTCAATTTCAAACGCAGTCAGAAAATTTGTTTTTTTGAGTAGAATAATTGTCATTGCTCCAAGACCTGGGCCTATTTCCCAAATTTTTTCATTTTCTTTTATTTCAAGTGCATCTACTATTTTTTCTCTTATGTGTTCATTAATTAAGTAATTTTGCCCCCATATTTTTCTTGGAGCTATGTTTTTTTTCTTTAGATGAAGTTTGATGCTATTTACGCTGTTATAGTTTATGTTCATAAGTAGTAAAATCATAGCATATTGGTAGAATATGTTTTAATCTTTGCTACAATGTCTCTTCTCTCTTTCTAATTTGTAGATTATGTAGAATAATATTAGGATACTTAAGAATAAAAATACACTTATGTTATGACTTTGAATTACAGGAAATTTACTGAAGATTGTTGCTATGTCTTTTATTGCCTTAAATATATAAGTGTTTATTAGATCAAATAACAAAAATAGATGTGTGTTGAATGTGTAGAACCCTAATGTTAGTATTTTTACTAATAAAAATACTAACATTAGGGGAGTAATTATTAAATTTGCCAGGATTGAGATTGCCGAAAGGTTAAAATTGTGAGCATAAAGAACAGGGGCGATTGTAACTTGAATCAAAAAGGTTGTAAGAATTGAAGATATGAGTGCATTTAAATTGTATCTGTTTTTAAGATAAAGGGAGATTGATATGCCAAATACTGCAAGATAAGATAGTTTAAATCCTATTGAATTTAGTGTGTGTGGTAGAATAATAGCACTTATTATAAAGCTAATTGATAGTGTATTAAGCAAATTAATTTTTCCATATACTGAT
This sequence comes from Candidatus Borreliella tachyglossi, assembly GCF_003076595.1. Taxonomy (NCBI): domain Bacteria; kingdom Pseudomonadati; phylum Spirochaetota; class Spirochaetia; order Spirochaetales; family Borreliaceae; genus Borrelia; species Candidatus Borrelia tachyglossi. The sequence continues at coordinate 632,680 of NZ_CP025785.1, forward strand.
TTATATATCATAAGTATTTCCATCATTATAAATGCTCTTAGTGCCGATGGTGAGAATCCCGTTAGGATTAGATAATTAAATAAAATTATGCTTAAAATTACATATTTGAGTATTTCATTTTTTATGAGATAGAGCAAATAATGAAAAATGATATAAAGCAAGTAAAAATGTAGGCCAGACACCACTAATATATGTGATATGCCTGCTTTTTGAAATAGATTGCGCTCATATTTTGTTATCTCAGATTTGTCATTAGTTAAAATCGCTTTTGAAAAATGAGAATAGGTAGGACTTATTTCATTGAAGAATCGATTTAGTAGTTTATTATATTTCTCTCTTGCTTTGACAAGCAATGGTCTTTTGATAAATTGAATGTTATTATTTTGAATTTTGACTATATCGCCGATTTTATATTTATCATTAATATTTTCAAATGTAAAGCTGTACTCATTTCCAAATCCATCTAGTGATTCAATCTTGGTGTTTGAATATTTTGTCATGTAGGTGATATTTGTTATTTTATAGTAATAATCCTCAAATCTTTTAAACTTTAAGCTAGTTTCAAAAATTACTAGAAGGCTTGTGCTAATCATAAAAGTGAGTACTAGATGAGCATTCTTTTTTATTAGAAAAATTAATATTAAAGTTAAATTTAAATATATTAGGTTGAATTGTAAGTAGTATTGTATTAATAAGTTTAATGAACTTATTATGAATAAAAAAATCACTAGAAATCTCTTTTTAAGAATTGTTGTTTTCAATATATCAAATCATTGTTGAATTAGTAATTACTAGGTTTGACAATGTTATGAATATGTATTTATAATTTATTATGAGACTATTAAATAATAAATATCCTATCAAATATGCTTTCTTAGAGCTTTTTTTATGTTATTGTGTGATTACTCTTGTAGCTCCTTTCAAGAGCATTGATGAGGATCTTTGGAATTTTAGTAAAAATCATTATGTGTATTGGTTCTATGCTACTTTTTTAATTGTTTTCATTGTATATTTTTCTAAGCTAACAAGCTCTTATGATTTCAGAGATGAGTTTTATATTCCTAAATTTCGATTAATTTTTGTTTGGAAGTCATTTTGGATCTTTATTAAGATCTTTATTTTATTTATTTTGATATTGACTATTGTTTATTCCTTTCTTTTTTATCTTTTTCCATCATTATTATCTTGGCTTGAAGCAGATGGAACTACTTCTTTTAGATGGAAGATATACAGTAAGCAAGCACTTTATTTAATGGGTATTACTGCTCTTTTTACGGGAGGAGTTGAAGAATTGTTTTATAGAGCTTTTATTATTACCAAACTTAAACAGGTGGGATTTAGTTCGTTGATTTCAGCTTTTCTTAGTAGTATCATTTTTGGTTATGGGCATCTTTATTATGGATTTATGGGATTTTTCGTTACATTGATTATTGGATTTGCTTTAGCTTATATTTATTTAATACACAAAAATGTGTATTACTCTATTTTTGTTCATAGCTTTTATAACATTACTGTTAGTATTTTGCTCTTTGTGTTAAATTATTATAGTTAAGGAGGAGTTATGCTAGATACTATACCCAAACGCTTTAATGAGGTGGCTAGACTTTATGGTGATCTTGATATTTTTATTTATAGAGAGAACGAATCTAAAGATTTTAAGAAACAGATATATTCTGAATTTTGGAATGAAGTTAAGATGATTGCGTCTGGACTTCTGCATTATGGAGTCAAGAGAGGTGAGAGAGTATCTCTTATATCTGATTCGAGAAGAGAGTGGATAATTATCGATATTGCTATTATGAGCTTGGGATGCATTGATGTGCCGAGGGGTAATGATTCTCCTGAAGATGAATTATCGTATATTATTAATCATTCTGAATCTAGCTTTATCTTTGTGGAGAATAATAAACAGCTTCAAAAAATTATTTCTAAAAAGCACGAACTTAAATTTATTAAACACATTGTTGTTATTGACGATGATAAGTTTAATGGAGAGAGGTTAGGAGATATTACAATAATTTCTTATAGAAAATTATTGAGTTTGGGAGATGAGTATTTGAAAGATAATCCTAAGGCATTTGATACTGAGCTTGAAAAGGGCACTACTAAAGATCTTGCTACTATAATATATACTTCAGGCACAACAGGATTTCCAAAGGGTGTTATGCTTCGTCATGAATCTTTTATTTTTCAAATAGATAGGATTTATGATTACTTGCCTTTACTGAAACCAGGGAAAATAATGATATCTATTCTTCCTCTTTGGCATTCATTTGAGAGGGCTTGTGAGTATATAGTTGCTCTTAAGGGAATGTCAATTGCTTATTCAAAGCCTATTGGGCCTATTTTGCTTAAAGATTTTGCAGCTTTAAATCCTTATACAATTATTTCTGTCCCGAGAATTTGGGAGGGGATAAGGATTGGCATTATTAAAAGGGTATCGGAATCTCTTTTGAAGAGAGTTTTATTTAACGTTTTCCTCAAGGTGGGAATTCTTTATATAAAGCTTAAGGAGAAATTTTTAGGTCTTGTTCCTGTTTATAAGAAATCGAATTTATTAGTTTTATTTGTTATGAAATTAATATATCTTTCTGGATTAATTTTGATTTTTCCTTTTAAATTTTTAGGAGATATTTTAGTTTTCAGAAAGATAAGAAAGGCATTTGGAAAAAGATATGAGTTTGGTGTTTCTGGTGGGGGGGCTTTGGTAGACTATGTTGATTATTTTTTTAAAGCCTTGGGGATTAAGGTTCTTGAAGGATATGGCCTTACAGAGACAGGTCCTGTTTTAAGTGTACGATGCCTTAGGCATCCTATTGCAAGAACTGTTGGACCTCTTCTTCCAGATATTGAGTATAGAGTAGTTGATAGTAATGGCAGTGATTTACTTCCTGGTGAGAAGGGTGAACTTTGGATAAAATCACCTCAGGTTATGAGTGGTTATTTTAAAGATGAGGAGATGACAAATGAGGCTTTAACACAAGATGGATGGCTTAAAACAGGTGATTTGGTTCGCGCAACAATTAATCATGAAATTTCAATTGTTGGTAGAAGTAAAGATACAATTGTGCTAAGAGGTGGAGAAAACATTGAACCGGAACCTATTGAGAGAGCTTTATCTAAATCTTTACTTATTGAGAATATTATGATTGTGGGTCAGGATCAAAAATTTTTAGGAGCTGTTATTGTGCCCAATTTTGAAACTCTTGAAAAGTGGTCGAGTTCTAATGGAATAAGCTTTTCTTCTTACGATGAGTTATTATCTAATAATGCTGTTAATAAACTATATTCTAAATGTATTTCGGATATAATTAATTCTAAATCTGGTTTTAAGACTTTTGAAAGAATAGTTGGATTTACTTTATTAAAGGATGCTTTTGTTATTGGAGAAGAACTTACTAATACGCTTAAGCTTAAAAGGTACTATATATTTAAAAAATATCATAAAAAGATAATATCAATATTTAATAAGGATGACTTTGAATTATTGTGATGCAGACTTGTAAAATTAAACGTTACAAGTTTACATCTTTGTTATGTAGGGAATGTTGAGTAAATGCATACAGTTTTTTATTGTTTGCAGAACTATTTTTGATAAACTTATTCTTGAATTTGTGAGTTCGGGGTTGTTTATGTCTATTATTTTTGCTTCTTGGTAGTATGTGCTGAAGCTTTTTGCGAGTGAGTAAGTATAATTAGCTATTAATGAAGGATTTAGATCTTTTGATGCCTTAATAATATGCTCTTCAAATTCAGAAATAATTTTAATTATTTCCCATTCTTTTTCGTGTTCTAAAAGATCTAAATTAATATTTTCTTTAGACAAATTTAATTCATCGTATTTTTCAAGTATACTATTGATTCTTGCTCCTACATATTGAATGTAGGGACCCGAATTTCCAACAAAAGATAAACTATCTTCTTTATTAAATAAAATATCTTTATGTATGGCTGTCTTTAGTAGATAGTAGTGAATAGCTCCTAGCGAGATGTCTAGGGCAGTTTTTTTAATATCTTTTTTATTTGACTGTCTCTTTTTAATCTCTAGTGCAGTTGATGCGGCTAGCTCATGGATGAGAGTATCTGCATCAACTACAGTTCCCTCTCTTGATTTCATTTTGCCTTCAGGTAAGCTTACCATTCCATATGATAAATGTTTGAGGTTATTTTCTTTCGTAATGCCTAATTTATCTGCAACAAAAAATAAAGTTTTAAAGTGATGAATTTGCTCACTTCCAACGACATAAATCATCTCATCAAAATTAAATTCTTCTTTTCTAGTTACTATATTTCCTAAATCTTGAGTAAGATAAATAGATGTACCATTGGCTCTCAAGAGTACTTTCTCTTTAATTTTGATTTCTTTTCCGTCGTTTTCTTCTCTAGGAATGCTTATACATATTGCATTATCTTCTCTTCTATAACATAAATCTTTCTCTAATCCTTTAAGTACAACTTCTCGTCCGATCTCAAATATTTCGCTTTCAAGATAAATTTTATCGAATGTAGTATTTGTAAGATTATACGTTTCCATAATTCCCTCAATAGCCCATTTATTTAATTTCTTCCAGAGTTGCACTGTATCCGTATCGCCGCCTTCCCACTTGTAGAGCAAGTTTTGTATCTCGGCTTCTGCCGACTCATTGTCTTTAGCATATTCGTTATATTTTACATAGAAATCACCAATCAAATGATCTCCCTTTTTTAAGGAGAGTTCGGGGGTAGTATTATTTCCAAATTTTTTGTAAGCAAGCATGGATTTGCAAATATGTACGCCTCTGTCATTTATTAGGTTTATTTTTGTTATCTGACCACCAGAAGCTTTAAGTATTCTTGATAGACTCTCGCCAATAATATCATTTCTAAGATGTCCTACATGCAATGGTTTATTTGTATTGGGTGCGGAGAATTCTATTACTATTTTTTTGCTTTCTAGGAAATTATTTGTACCATATTTTTCCTTTTCTCTATTGACTTTGTGGATTGTATCTTTAATGTATTCTTTTCTATTGAGTTTAATGTTTAAATAAGGACCCATTGGTTTCATGTCATATTGTTCCCCAAGTTGTTTAATGATCTCTTCAGTAATTACAGATGTGCTAAGGTCTAAGATTTTACTAAATTGAAATATTAATATTGATAAATCTCCAAGCTCACTTTTTGGAGGTTTTTGAATTATTATAGGTACTTTATCTAATTTAACATTTTTACTTAAGGCAAGGCTTCTTATTATGTGGGTAACTTTATCTTCTAAATCCTTTTTTATTTTGCTAATCATTATTGATCCCCTTTAATATTTGTTGATGCATTAATAAATAGGATATTAACGCATTAACAAATAAGAGAATTAAGGATTTCTTAATGCATTGATCAATAAGAATATTAATGATGCTACTAAGAAAACATTTGAGCTATAATGCGGCATTTTGGTTATCCCGAATTCTTTAATGATTGATAATTTTGTACTGAAAAGTTGCAAGCTTCCAGTATTTAATATTTCTCTAAAGAGTGACGTTGTTGAGCTTAATGATATAAATGTGATTAATGGTAATTTGGAATATTGTAATATTTTTAAAGGGTCTTTTAGATTTTTAAAAGGTTCATTTTTATGAAATGATACTATTATAACTGTTAAAATAGGAATTGAAAATCTTAGATTGCCATAAAGAACAGGAGTTACATGGTACATAAACAGGTAAGTTAAGCTAACAAAAATACCTATCATTATCAAGTAGATTCCTAATATTTGATTTCTTATTTCTATTTGATTGATGATTATTGCTGGCAATAAGATACAAAATGAGATCCAAATTGATATTATAGTGCCTTCTAAAAATGTTTTTGTATAGGCAAAAATTGGAAAAAGCATTAAAGAGGTTTTTAAATATTGTTCTGTAATATAAAATGTTTTCTTTTGCATAAGCTTTACCTCTAAACGGGTTTTATTTTGTTTTAAATTGATTTGTGTCTTTGTTAATCTCTGTAATATGATTTGAGTTTGTTGTTCCAAAAGTTTTGATTGTCTCGATTGTTCCTATTAGTTTTTTGATTTCTTCTTTTAGACTCTTCATTGAATTTGAAACTGTGATATTAATTTCTTCTAGAACAGAAACTGTATTAATTATTTCTTTATTTCCTCTAAACATTTCATTTGAACCAATTTTTACCTCATATGTTATTTCTCTCATTGTATTTAAAGACTTTAAGATCTCTTGACTACCGATTGACTGTTCTTGCATAGTATGATTTATTTCTTCTATGACTTGAACTACGAGGTTTATTGAATCAAATATCTGATTGAAAGCTTTATTTGTGAGTTCGGATGTTTTTACTGTTTTATTGATTGAATCCATTATTTCATTTATTGATGTCGCAACTGATTCTGACTGTGAAGTAACTTGCTCTGCAAGGTCTTTGATCTCTTCTGCAACTATTGCAAATCCCTTACCAGCTTCCCCAGCATGAGATGCCTCAATGGCCGCATTCATTGATAGTAAGTTGGTTTGACTAGCAATTGATGATATTAGAGCATTGGCTTCTTGAAGTCTTGTTGAATTTTTGTAAATATCTTTAATTTGCATAATAACTTCTTCTTGCTTTTTTCGACCATCATCAGAGAATATTTTAAGTTCCTCTGTGCTTTTTGCAGCTTTTTGTGTTATCTCTGTGACTGATTGTATGCTTCCTATCATCTCTTCAATAGCTGATGATGACTCTTCAACGCTTGCAGCTTGAGTTTCAATTGAGTTGTCAAGTGATGCAATATTTTTAGATAAACTTTCGATTGTGTTTGTTGTATTTGAAATAAACTCGACTTGCTTTTCTACTTCTCCCTGTGTTTTTTCTATGTAATTGTTTGAATTTGTTATTGTATCATAAGCGTTATTTATTTCATTAAATAGCAAATCGCCATTATCCTTTAATAATTTTACTCTATCTTGTAGTGAGTTTATTACCTTCTTTAAGTTTTCAATGAAATGTCCGAAATGATTTATTGTGTCACTGATTGAGTCTTTCCCCGTTGATTCAATCTTAATTGTTAAATCGCCCTCTTTGACTTTTGGGATAATCTCATTTAGCTTGACTATTTTTGACACTACTAAATTCTTGATTGTAAATATCATTATTAATATAAATATCACTACAAGTACTGATATTATTGATATTGACATCAATTTAATCTTGTCTAGCTCATTTGAGAATATATTATCATAGTTAATTTGTATGGCTAAGTACCAAGATGAAGTTGTAAGTCTTACCAAAGAGAGCATGTTATTATTGTAGTTAATATTATAATTACTGGTTCTTTTAGATATTGCATTCAGCAATTGAGTTGTTATTTTGGGATTGTTTTCGAATAAGTTATTTATAGATAATTTTGTAGGCTCAAGTGTTTCTTCATCTTGTTCACCAAAAACATCGCCCAGGTTGTTGATAGTATATATCTTGAAGTAGTGAGAACTTTTGTGGTGATTCCCTTTTTCTAATAAAGACCTTTCTATAAGCATAAATATATTTTTTCTCAAGTGTCTTATATGTTCTAGTATGTCTACATATAAGATAATATACTCATTATGATTTGTGGCTCCTTGTTCTGAGTTTATGTTTTTATTATACAAATCGTTTTGGCTTGTTTTGTAAATCTTATAAATCATTGGTATGTAAGCCCTATTGTTTATTTTTGTTAAATTTTTATGTAACCTAAGTATTTGAGTTGTATTTGTATTACCTTCTCTTAAATCTTTCAAGGTTATGCGGGTGTTGATTCTCTTCTCATCACTTGAATATAATATTTCGCCACTTTTATTTATATATTCTATTATTTTTATGTAGTTTGGGAATAAGCTTAACTTATTGTTAGATATTATGTACTTCAAGCTTTGACTGCTTTGTGTCTTGGTATGCCCAATAAGATCATTAATAATTTCCAGCATCTCTCTTGTATCATCAGCGAAACTTTTTATCATAATGTTATTGACGAATTTTGTAAAATTTTTAAGCTCTTTTGTTATTATTCTTCTGTATCCATAGTTTAATAGTAAAAAAGTAGTCGTAACAATAACTATTGTGTATATAAGAATGACAGCATTAAATTTATAAAAAAGAGTGAAACTGGAATTTTTTCTTTTCACTTAAGTCCTCACAAAACTTTTTACAAAATAATATAATCAACTAGTATTATATATGTTTTATTATATAATTATATACATATATCTAAATAATAAAATAATTATTCGGATATGTGTTTAATTATGTAAATATAATGTTTTATAACAGCTTGAAGTTTTGTTTTTGTAGGTTTAATTTTGGAGAACTTTCTATGCATGATGATTCAGTAAATGTGAAATTAAAAAATATGAGATTTTTTATTTATTTCATGCTTTTTGGTTTTGTTTGCTTTAGTTTGTTGTTTATAGGCCAAGCATATTTAAGCTATAAAAATGGATATTTGGAACGTGTTAGGTCTGATTTTAGGATATTTTCAAGTAATGTTACTTTTCAGTTTAAGAACAAATATGATTATGCTATTCACATCCTTAATAATTTTATTAAGGATGATGAAGTTTTGAGTGTTTTGAAGGATGCTTCGGGTAGTTTTATTTCAAGTATTGACTTGAAATCTATGTATGATTTGAAAGTCAGTAGTGATTTGTTTTTAAATTCGAAAGAATTTAGTAAGGTAAGCAAAATTTTTAAGTATATACCTTTTAAAGAGGATTCTTTGGAGGGAATTTTTTATATTCCTATTGGACAAAATGTTTTGATTGCAAGTAGAGACTTTTCATTCTTGGATATAAATAATATTATTGAGCATCCAATTTATTTTATTCCTGCAAAGACTAATGTTGCTTATTATTCAAGTTATCAGAAAGTAAGGAATAATTTTTACACTGTTGTAAGTGTTCCGGTTGTTAAGAATGGTTCTGAGGTATTGGGTGTAATCTGTTTGGTAGTTTGTTTTGAGGATTTGCTGAACAATATCGCAAGTCAATTTAATTCTGGTCTTAAATCTAGCAATACAAACTATGAATTTTTTGTGGTTGACAGAGAGTTTAAGCCTTTGTTTTTAGGTATTAATGAAATAGGTGCTGATAATTTTTCAGAAGGGTATGAGCGCAGTGCTGTAAGTAGATCTTTGGGATATGTTAAGACAGATCCTAATATTTTTGAGCATATTTTTCAACATGGGAATTCTTCGTATTTATTAAATACGATCCAGATTGATGGGAATGTGGTTCAAGGTTTTATATGGAATATGAGCTCTGCCACTCTTGGATTTCAATCAAATTCGGTATTATTTTTGGGATTTTTGTTACTTTCTTTGTTTATTATATTTTATCTTTGCAAGAGCCTAATTTTGCCTGTTATGGAAGATTTTAGGATTATGTTTCAGCATAAGAAGGCAAAAGATGACATTTTAAATATTGACCCTCCTTTAGAAGTTAAATACACATCTTTGATTTTCTCTTATATTGCTTCTGAATTTAATAGCTTTTCTTCAAAAACGATTGATGCTATCAATAGAATTAAAAGTTATTCACATAAGTTAGGTAAATATTTAGATGAGATAAGCATATCTGAAACAGAAATAGACAAGGTGGGTACTAGTCTTTCTATTTATGAGAGAATAGGGGATACTTTTTCTAAAATTGAAAAATCAATTCTTAATATTTTGAAAGATTTTGAATCAATATCTGAGCCAATTAGTGATCATAATAAAAATATAGCAGATATTGCTACTAGATTTGAAGATAATGCCACTGCTTTTTATGGCATAGATAAGAATTTAGAGATCTTCAATAAAGTTGTTGCAGCAAATTCTACAAATATTGATAGTGTTAAAAGTAGAGTTTTTGAATTAAATTCTATTTTTGAAGGTGTTAATAAGAATTTTTCTGAACTTTTATCTCAGACGAATAATCTTCAAAGTGCAAATAAGCTTTTAGTGTTAATATCAGCTCAAACGAATATGCTTGCGATGAATGCAGCCATTGAGGCTGCCAAAGCTGGTGATGCTGGTAAAAGTTTTGCTGTTGTTGCAGAGGAAATTAGGAAGCTTGCTATAAATTCTGGTAAATATTCAACAACTATTAAGGATGAACTTAAAACGGTTAATAATATTATTTCGGTTATAAGTTCAGAAATTGATACTATTTATAAGAATTTTATGGATATCCAGGATAATGTTAATAATAATTCTGTGCAGCATGAGCGGATAAATATTACGATTAACAAACATATTAAGGAAATTAAATCCTTTGAGGGTAAGTATTTATCTCATGATATTAAGATTAAAGATACTAAGAATATGTATAAGGAAATATTTAATAATTACCTTTTTGTGAACGGAAAGTTCAATAATTTAAATAATGATTTGAATGAATTTGAAGTTTCTAAGATGAGTTTAGATGCATTAGGGCCTTTGCGTGAGCATATGGATTTAGTTAGGGGAGCTAGAGAAAAAATCACTAAGATGAAAGATATTGTTGAGGGTATTGATAAGGAACTTCAGGGGATGTAGTTTTAAGTTTTGGTTTTAAAGCCAATATAGAGGATTTCTTCCTCAAGTGAAAAGCTGGTTTTTATTTGTACCTCAGTTTTTACTTTGTCAATTAGAGCTTTAATATCTTTAGCGCTGGCGTTTTTATGGTTTATAATAAAGTTTCCATGGTATTGTGATACTGATGCGTCTCCAATTTTTAGTCCTTTTAAGTTACATTCTTCAATTATTTGTCCGGTAGGTTTTAAAAAATTTTTATTATTTTTAAATGTACTTCCGCTGCTTGGAAAGAGATAATGACCTCTATCTATTCTGTTTTGTTTGGTTTGTTTCATAATTTTTTCAATATGCGTTTTATTCCCCTTTGCTAGATTTAATGTGACTTTTAGTATGAAAAGGTTTTTATTTTGAAATGGGGACATTTTATATGAAAATTCACTTTTATCAAATTTTTTGCAAATAAGCTTACCATTTTCATCTATAAAAATAACCAGATCTAATATTTCAGAAATTTCATTTCCAAAACACCTAGCATTCATCCAAACTGCGCCCCCAAGTGTCCCAGGAATTCCATATATAAATTCTAATCCTCTTAATTCATTTTCCAGTGCAAAATTACATAAATCTTCAAAATTAGTTCCGCATTCAGCAGTAATTTTATTACCTTGGAGTTCAATTTTATTTAAGTATCCAGTGTATATTATGGGAAAATCAATTTCTCCTTCATCGTTTATTAATAGATTGGATCCACCACCTAGAATGAATATTTTAACCTTTTCTTCTATTGCTGTTTTAAATAGATGCTCGGCATCTTTGATGGTTTTGGGTGCGAAAAATAGTTTAGAAATGCCCCCTATTTTATAGGTTGTGTAGTTTGCAAGATTTTCTGTTATAGGATTAGCATTGATTTTACTTAAGAAGTTATTTATGTTTATTAGCATATCTGCTTAATTTTATATTAGACAATTACTTTTTTCAAACTTGAAGTAAAAATTTTGGGAATTATTTGGTTAAATAAATTTTAGAAATTATAACGATTGTATTGTTAATAAATTTGTCAAATTATTTTAAATATAATAAACTTGTAAGTAGGTTAGGTGGAGATTGTATTAGCCAGAAAATTAATTTTCACAGGGTTTATGATTCTTAAATTATATAATACAAAGACAAGGGATTTATCTGAGGTAGAAAACTCTAACTGCATTAAAGTCTATGCTTGTGGTCCTACTGTTTATAATTATGCACATATAGGTAATCTTAGGACTTATATTTTTGAAGATTTGCTTATTAAGTCTTTAAGATTACTAGGATACAAGGTTAATTATGCGATGAATATTACTGACATAGGTCACCTGACAGGTGATCTTGATGAAGGAGAGGATAAGGTAGTTAAGGCTGCGAGAGAAAGAGGACTTACGGTTTATGAGATTAGTAGATTTTTTGCAGAAGCTTTTTTTTGTGATTGTGAAAAGTTGAATATAATACGTCCTGATAATGTTCTTGTTGCAAGCGAATATATTGATAACATGATAGAAGTGGTCAAAGTTCTTGAACAGAATAATTACACTTATTTTGCTAATGGTAATGTTTATTTTGATACCTCTCGTTTTAAAAATTATGGTCAGATGGCATGCATTAATCCAAATAATTCTAATTATGTTTCTGTTTCTAGAGTGGAAGTAGATATATCAAAAAAGAATAAGTCAGACTTTGTTTTGTGGTTTACGAATTCAAAATTTAAAAATCAGGAAATGAAATGGGATTCACCTTGGGGATTTGGTTATCCAAGTTGGCATTTAGAGTGTGCTGCCATGAATTTAGATTGCTTCAATGATGCTCTCGATATTCATTTAGGAGGTGTTGATCATATCGGTGTTCATCACATAAATGAAATAGCCATAGTTGAATGTTACTTAAATAAAAAGTGGTGTAACATATTTGTGCATGGCGAATTTTTAATTATGGAAGATGAAAAGATGTCAAAATCAACCAATAATTTTATTACCATTCAGGACTTAGAGGATGATGGATTTTCACCTTTAGATTTTAGATATTTCTGTTTAACGGCACATTATAGAACTCAACTTAAATTTACATTGAGTAATCTTAGAGCTTGCAGGTTAGCTAGGGAAAATATGCTAGGTAAGTTAACATCTCTTTATACTATGTTAAGTCAAGTTGATATAGCATTGCTTAATAAGGGGGATTATCACGATATGGGAGCTTCTCTAGAGAGTAGATATTATAATGATTTTTTAGAAAAAGTGGCTTTTGATTTAAATATTCCACAAGTATTGGCATTACTCTGGGATATTTTGAAAGATGATAACTTAGAAACGCTTTGCAAGCTTACACTTACGTTTAAGATTGATGAGGTTTTATCTCTTAGTTTAAGAGAAGAAGTGTTAAAAAAGCTCAAGAGAGATAAGGTACACCTTGATAGCTCCATGAATGCTTTATTGGAAGAGAGACGACTTGCAAAGCTAAGAAAAAACTTTAAACGTGCTGATGAGATTAGAGATTATTTTATTTCTAAGGGATTTGTATTAATTGACACGCAAGAGGGGACTAAGGTTAGAAGAGGTTAGTTTTTGGCAAGGGTTTTTAAGAGTAAATATTTTGTTTTAAGCTTGGTTTTTTTAATTTTACTAGGGTTATTTATTTTTTCTGGATTCTTATTTTATTTAAAACCTGTAATTTATGAAATATCGCCAATTCCTGCTTCGCATGAAAATATAATTGTGATTAGAGGACATAATTTAGGTACTAAGGTTGGAGATATTAATATTAATGATCACTATTTAACTAAGAGTAGCATTGTGAGTTGGAGTGATGAGGAAGTAGTATTCAAAATTACAGATGAAATACATTCGGGTTTGATTTTTATACGGAGTGAAAAAGGAATTAGTAATGAACTTTTTCTTGTTATTAGTAGGCAAGTTCCAATTAAACTTAAGAGAGTGAATGAACCTTTTATTTTTGCTGTTCAGGGGCTAAGGTTAACGACAAACATTCCTGTTATACTGAGAGGCAGAAATTTGACAACAGCTGCTGCTGATGTTCAGATATTTATTCGAACAAAGGAAGAACTTTACAAAGTTCTTCCTCAAGATGTATTAAGATTGAGTGGCGAGGAGATAGAGTTCATTCCGCCAAAGACTCTGCGCCTTAAGGGTGAGATTTTTTTATTGGTTGATGGAATTGAAAGTAATAAGATATTTTTTAACTTTGAACCGAATTTTTTTAAGTGGACTTTGGGTAGAGTTAAAAATTTTAAGATATCTCATGAAATTTATTTTGTGCAAGATACCAAGAGAGATTCTAGTTTGAAGCTGCATGATATTAATTTTAATGTTTTTTATTTAAGTCCAATTGAAAATGCAAGGCAGAAAATTAAGTTTTCAGAGAATAATGGTATTGGATTAGATTTAAATAATTTATTTTTTAAAAGCCTAAAAGGGGATAAACATCATTTTAAATTTGAAGTTGAGACTTATAATCTAGATTTAGAAATTTTTGATAGAAAAGCTTTAGAGAATATTAAGGTGAATACAGATAAGGATATGCATGAATTTAAGGCATATGTTTTAAATAAAAAAAATAAATATTCGTCTTATGAGTCACTTGATTTAAATCCAGTGACTCTGATTATAGGTAAAATAGATAGTGGGTCAGTTTATGAATTAGCTAAGTCTATTATTGATGCTTTAATTTTGTATTTCAGAATTACCGATAATGATTTAAATTTGGCTGAGTCTATTAAAGTGAGAGAAATTTCGGCCGATAATCTAATAACTCTTACAAATTTGATATTTTTGCAAAAAAATATACCGTTACGAACTGCAGTTGGATTTTATTTTGATTCTGAGTCTGCTACCCTTAAAAAGCATACTTGGTGTGAATTCTTTTTAGATAATATTGGGTTTATTTATTTTGATATAATAAATGCGGTATTATTTAAGGATAGTTCTAGTTATTTTTTAAATATGTCAGAGAATTATATTCATTATGGATACAAGGAAGATTTTGATGATCATTTAATATCTAGTGAATACTTAGACTTGGCACTATTGAAATATAAAAGCTTAAGCAATGACAATTATTCTCTGAATTATAGGTTTTCTTTGGAGGAAAATATTAATGATAGATAGGGTTGTGTTTGATTTAATTAAAAGGGAAACTAAGAGGGAGAGAGAGAACATTGAATTGATTGCTTCAGAGAATTTTGTATCGTTGGATGTAAGACAGGCTGTTGGAAGTATTTTAACTAACAAATATGCCGAAGGCTATCCTTCTAAGAGATATTATGGTGGGTGTTTTGTTGTTGATGAGATTGAAAGTTTGGCAATGGTACGAGCAAAAGAACTTTTTAGTGCAAGTTATGCTAATGTGCAGCCTCATAGTGGATCTCAGGCTAATATGGCTGCGATAATGGCACTTATTAAGCCTAAAGATAGAGTCCTTGGAATGGAATTGTCTCATGGTGGGCATTTAACTCATGGTAGTAAGGTCAATTTTTCTGGAATTTATTTTGATGCGTATTCTTATGGAGTGTCAAAGGATTCTGAGATTATTGATTACGATGAGGTTAAGCGAATAGCTAAAGAGTGTAGGCCTAACTTAATAATAGCCGGTGCTTCTTCTTATTCAAGAGAAATTGATTTTAAGAAATTTCGCGAGATAGCTGATGAAGTTTCTGCGTATCTTTTGTGTGATATTGCGCATACGGCAGGTCTTATTGCTACAGGCTTCCATAACTCTCCTATTGATGTTGCACATCTGACTACAAGCACCACACATAAGACTTTAAGGGGACCCAGGGGGGGATTAATTCTATCAGGAACAGAAGCTAAGAGCATTATTAATTACAATAATAAGGAGCGAACACTAGAGAATGCAATTAATTCTTGCGTTTTCCCAGGAACTCAAGGGGGACCTTTAATGCATGTTATTGCTGGTAAGGCGGTAGCTTTTGGAGAAGCTTTGAAAGAGGACTTTAAAGATTATATTGCTAGAGTAATAGATAATACCAAAGCCATGGCTGAATATTTTGACTCAGAGGGTTTTAGGATAGTCAGCGGTGGAACTGATAATCATTTATTTTTGGTTGATCTTGGCGTTTTGGGTATTACGGGGGCTGATGCTGAAAAGATTCTTGAGGGTGTAAATATTACGCTTAATAAAAATGTGATCCCTTTTGATACAAGAAATCCTTCTTTAGCTTCTGGTATTCGAATTGGAGCTGCTGCTATTACTTCCAGAGGGCTAAATAGAGATGATTCTCTTAGGGTGGCTTATTTTATTGTTAGAGCTTTAAAAACTAAATCGGAGGATGTGCTTAGAGCTATAAAGCGAGAAGTCATAGAATTTATTAGTAGTTTTAATATGCCTTAATTTTAATTAATAGGTTACCTGTTTCGATGTCTAATTTGTTTCGGATTTTATTTTTATTGTTGTTACTTGTTTTGATTTTCAATCCCTTTACTTTGGGCATACTGTTCATGTTTATTATTTTTTTTATAATCTCCAGTCTTTTGGGGGGTTTTAGGGTATATACAACAAGAGGTTATTCTTATTCTAAGTCAAGGGAATTTGAATTTTATAAGCTGTCTTTTTTATTAATGGCTAAGTTGATTTCTATTTTGGGATCAATGACAGGTGAACAATTAAACTATATTAACTTTATTATTAATTCTTTAAATTTGTCTGAAAGACATAAGACAGAGCTTTATAATATATTTCATTTCTATATTACTAAGAACAGAAATGCAGACAAAATATTGTATACACTAAAACTTGGATACTTTCAGCATAAAGATCTTTTTGTGTGGCTTGTTTCAGCTCTAAAAGAGATTAATAAGCTAGCTAGGTATAAGAATGCAGAAGGAGATAGATTTATTCTTTATGTTAGTTCTTTTCTTGAGCTTGATTTTGAGAATTATGATACTTACAAAAACATTAATATAGAGATTGTGAATCCTTATGCGGTATTGGGTTTAAAGCACAGCTCCAGTGATGATGACATAAAGAAAACTTATAAAAAACTGGTTATGCAATGTCATCCGGATAGATTTGCAAATGAACCTATTAAGCAAAGAGAAGCGAATGAAAAATTTATTAAGATTCGAAATGCTTATGAGAAGATCTGTAAGGATAGGAATTTAAAATAATCAACATAAGGCTTACATCTGAATAGCTAAGATTATTGATATAAATGTATGAATTTATATCTTGTATAAAGAATAAATTTCTATTCTTTATACAAGTTTATTTTATTTAATTGAAAGCGATTTTAAATTTGAGGAATACACTTCCCATTTTGTCTTTTTTTGCCAAGATATCATTTGAATCCCATCCAAGTGAGACTGTTGTGGCCTTTATTAAATTGTCCAGCTCAAGTCCCGCTTTTAGGTATATATTACTATCACCTTTAAGTGAACTTAGGACGTGGGTTCCTACATACGGAGTTATATACGCCTTTGGTGATATAGATTCTACAGGTACTGCGTAATCGAGGTATAAAGCACCACCAAGTTTAGTAGCTTCTACAAATGAAGGTGATGCGATACCCCCAGCATCATCAGATTGTGCAAGAATAGTTATTATATCCTCTGCCTTAGGCTTCTTTTTTAATAAATCGTAAACTCCCATTGAAGCTATCCAACCAAGGCCAGGTAGGATTCCTTTTTTATTGTCTTCATAAGTTGAAATCTCAACATTTAAAGTTTTAAATGCGTTTTGAGCGATATCTTTTACTAATTTTTTTGAAGACTTAGGCTGATATAAATTTTGTCCATAATTAATTCCAAGTCCAATTCCAGATTTTTTATCTTGTTCTCCGAATACTCTTGTATTAAAAGAATCTTTTCCTTTAATTGACCATGATTCTTTTTCTCCCTCATCTTTATTCCAAGCTAAACCTATATTAGCCCCTACAGAGAATGCAGTGTTAAAGGATTTTTTTTGGTCGAAGGCAAGTTTATTTACTTTTTCGTGGAATACATCTTTATCTTTTGGATCGTCAGGATTAGTCTTGAAGGTATTTGCCTTTCTAGAGATGTGTCCAAATGTAGAAAAATCACTGGCAAATAAATCGAATCCAACGTCAGCTCCTGTTTGCAAAACAAGATAGGTATTCTTGTCGTTGATTTTTGAAAGCCCCATCTTATATATAAATCCAAGAGAGGTCATAATAGATGTATTTGATAAAGTGGGAATGAAAAGATCTGACCCAGCAAGGGATTTATCCTTAAGTCCATACGTTATTGACGAGTCATTAAATACCTTGTTACCAACCGCTCCAGAGATTCCAAAGTTTAATTCAAATGGAGACTCTGCCATGACAGCAGTGGTGTCTTTTTCCAACACATTTTTTATTGGCTTCCATTTTGCCTGTATCCCGTAAAGCATACCCCTGTAAACATCATTGTAAGGCGTATCTTCTTTTTTCTTTTTATCGTCATCTGATTCACTACCGGTTATTTTATCATTTCGATTACCTGTTCCTGTAGCTCCAATTGCAAGCACAAGTTCTAACTGAGGTAGCGTGTATCCAAACTGTAGTGTACCTATTTTTTTTGCTGTACCTCTTGCAAGAATTGTTTTACTAGTAGCTCTGTCATTGCTAGGGAAACCATAGTATTTACTTTTGATGGAAGTCATTGGGGCGAAGCTAAATAAAGACTCTTGATTAAAATCAAAATCAGTCATTGAATCCATTTTGATGTAAAAATCATACATATTGATTTTTGCTGTAATATTCCCTACATCAAGCTTAAATGTAGCATCCTTCTTTCCTTTAACTTTTAAACCCAAATCTTCTACTTTAATGTAAGCTGAGAAAGGATCATTCTTGCCCAATTCTGCATTTTTTTCAGATGGTAAAAATTTGATGCCTATTTGGGTTTTATTTTCCAAACCAGGAACGAGTTCATCCATGTCGAATCTAAACTCACTGCTGTTTTCGAATTCAAATTTAGGACTCCATGGATTTAATTTAAACGCATCTTTTTCCGTGTCTGTCTCATCTGCAAAAGCCGAGACGGAAAAGATTAATAACAGTATAAAAATATAAGGTATTTGGTTACGCATATTATGCTCCTTGAATGTAAAATTTAGATATATTATATATATTAAATTTTTTAAATAATATGTTTTTTAAATAATAGTGAACTATTATTTAAAAATAAAAGTTCGAATATTTTCATAATTCATAATATTAAGTATTAAATAAAAATTCAAGCATTTTTATAGGTTATGTTGATTATTTTCCAATTTATAGGTTATGTTGATTATTTTCCAATAAGACTTCCACAAGCTTTTGTTAGTCTTATTGGTTTAAATTTTTAATTTTTTCTAATTTTATAGAAAGTATACTAATATTCCTGATATAAAAATATAGCAAAGAGCGTATATTATAGTTTTTGAGAGCAATTTTCCTTCTTGTCCAACAAGTCCTGCAGTTGTTGTTGCTATTGTGATATTTTGAGGTGAAATCATCTTTCCCCCTGTTGCCCCTGTTGTGTTTGCGGCTGCAAGCCAGTAAGGATTAGCATTAATATTTTCTGCAATTTGTGTTTGTAAGGGGCCAAATAAGATGTTTGAAACAGTGTCGCTTCCTGTTAAGAAAGTGCCAAGAGCACCAATTAATGGACTAAATAATGGGTAGAATGTGCTTGTCAGTGTTGAGATACCATTTGCAAGGTCTTTTATCATTCCGCTATGTGTCATTAATCTTGATATTGATACTATGCAAATAATTACGAATGAAGATACTGCCATTTTTTTTATAGTGAGAATAAATACTTTAAATTGCTCAACTATAAAGACGCCTCTTATTGAATAAGATACTACTGTTGCAAGAATAATTAAGAGCCCCGGTGAGGTTATCCATTTAAAGTGCAAGGACGATGCTCCTGGATAAATAGAAAGAATAGTTTTAAAGCTTGATAGATATTTGTTTATGCCATAAAAAAGTGGTGAAACAAGTATTATGAATGAGACTATTAAGATATAGGGCAAACATGCAAGGAATCCTTGCATTGCTGATACTTTTAAATTGTTATGAGTTGTACTTCTTTTTTCAAAAAACTTTACATAAATTATTGTTATTGCCATTGAAAGAATACTTCCCAATATTGCAGGAAGTTCAGGGCCTAAGGCTTTTGACACATAAATTTGCGAGATCGCTATTGATGCTCCTGAGAGGAGTGTAAGGGTAAATATACCTCTAACGCCTTTAATTCCGCCGCCTACAAGCATCACTAGAATAAATGGTATAATAAGCGTAGGCAATATCAGTTGTAGAGCGATATCAGACGATACTATTTTAACATCAAGTTCTGTTGCTTGGGCTAGAGATATTATAGGGATTCCTACAGATCCATAGGCAGTTGAAGATGTATTCATAATTAAACATAGTAAACAGGCAAAAAATGGTTCAAACCCCATTGCTACTAGTATTGAGACTGGAATGGCTACAGCAGTTCCATATCCGGCAACTCCTTCTAAGAAGTTTCCAAATCCCCATGTTACAAGTAAAACTATTACTCGCTTATCAGAAGATACGCTTGATAGCATAGCTTTTATAATTTTCATGTCATTTTGGCTTTCAGACATTTTATATGTGAAAATAGCGGCTATAATAACTATAACTATTGGCCATATGCCCATTATTGTTCCCTCAAGTATTGCAAGACTTGTGTTAGCTACTCCTAATTTTTTATCAAACAGGACTATTGCAATAGTTACTACTAAGCATATTGGTATTACGTAGTAGGCTGGTTTTTTTATTATCCCAAGTCCAATAATTATTAGTATGATTGGCACTAAGGCTTTCATGAAATCATAAGAAGTCATAATAAGATTTGCTCCTTTCTAAATTTACCATTTATTTTATAATAAATTTTTATCCAATAATATATAATATTAATGCATGAAAACTATCTCTACTATTCTAAAGATTTTAATGTTATCCGGTGATCTTTTTTCAATTAATTTATTTGAGCTTGAAAGAGTAACAGAATATGCAGAATCAGCTGTTCTTCTTGATTATGATACTAATCGTGTTCTTTATGCTA
Organism: Candidatus Borreliella tachyglossi; assembly: GCF_003076595.1. NCBI lineage: Bacteria > Pseudomonadati > Spirochaetota > Spirochaetia > Spirochaetales > Borreliaceae > Borrelia > Candidatus Borrelia tachyglossi. The sequence goes on from NZ_CP025785.1 coordinate 653,260, forward strand.
AAAATCCAAATTCAATTTTTCCACCAGCATCTCTTACTAAACTTGTTACTATTTATACTGCGTTAATTGAAGCAAGGAAAAAAAATATAGATTTTAAGAGTAATGTTCCGATTAGTAGTTTTGCATCATATTATAATGCCCCTTTAAATTCTTCATTAATGTTCTTAGAAGAAGGGCAAAGAGTGACTTTTGAGGAATTGCTTAAGGGACTTGCTATTGCTTCAGGCAATGATGCTGCTATTGCCATTGCTGAATTCATAGTGAGAGGGAGTTTAAGTAATTTTATTAATTTAATGAATATTAATGTGTTAAACTTAGGACTTGTAAATATGCATTTTGTTGATACATCAGGGTATAGCAGTGATAATAAAACCACGGCATTAGAAATGGCATTGTTTGCGAAAGCCTACATAGATAAATTTGGATTTATGATGAATATACATTCTCTTAAAAGTTTTATTTATCCAAAACTTGAAAATTTAGGAAATACATCTTATTCAAAAGTGTTAAATTTGAGACAAGAGAATAAAAATGTTTTAATATTAAACTATCCTTATGCTGATGGATTAAAGACAGGCTATATTGGAGCATCTGGTTTAAATTTGGTTGCTACAGCTAAGAGAGGTGATAGAAGGTTAATAGCGGTTGTTTTGGGAGTGAAGAAGGAGGTTAGCAATATTGGGGAAAAAAAGCGTGCTTTAGTTGCACAGAGACTATTTGAGTACGGATTTAATAACTATTCTAAATTTTCTTTCATGGTAAAATCCAGAGAAAAGATCTATAATGGAGTAGTAGATATGGTCGATATCTCTTCTAAAGAGTCTTTTAAATATGTTTTTTCAAAAGATGAAGTTGGTAGGGTAAGAGTAGAATCCAATATAAAAGAATTAATAGCTCCACTTAGTGACAATGTAGTAGTTGGAAAAGCTACAATTTTTTTGGATGATAGTAAGTTGGGTGAACTAGATTTGTTTGGTCAATGTGTTGAAAGATTAGGATTTTTTAATAATGTTTATAAATTTTTTTTTAAGTGAGTAATAAGGTTTATGTTGGATCATTTTAATTTTAAATTAAAGCGAGATGTTACAATAATAGTTCCAGGTGAAGCTTTTGTGTCAAACAAGAGAGTTGTTTCTACAATACTTGGGTCTTGTGTTGCTGTTGTACTGCATGATAATGTTCATAATATTATAGGCGTAAATCATTATGTTTTAGTGAAGTCTGATTTAGTAGTAGATTCTTCACAGAGGGGTAGGTATGGAGTTTATGCTATTCCTATGCTAATTGATGCTATGTTAGATAATGGGGCATCAAAAAATAATCTTAAAGCTAAACTTTTTGGAGGTGCAAACTTCATGGCAAAAGGTGCAATAAAGGTGGGCATTGAGAATTCAAATTTTGCGGTTAATACGTTGGCTCAATATGGTATTCCAGTTTTGTCTACGGATTTTAATCAATCTAAATCCAGAAAGATTTTTGCTTTTCCTGAAAATTTTAAGATTATTGTGGAATACCCAGACGGTGCTAAGATTTTTTAATTTTGCTTGAAATTAATTTAGCAAGCGAGCTTAATGAATCACAATACAATGCTGTGGCTACTATTTTTAAGAGACTAATTTTTTGAAGTAATATATAATATAGTTAAAGGGAAGTTTAAGCTTAAACTTCTTTTTAACTATATTAGGGGAAAATATGGAAAATATTGTAATTGATTATTTTAGGAGAATATCCCAAATTCCTAGATGTTCAAAGAATTTAAAAGGTATTAGTAATTTTATTAAAGAAGAAGCTAAAAAATTTGGACATTCTTTTAGGGAAGATAGTACTGGTAATATTGTAGTTGAGATTAAATCTAATGGTGGTGGCAATACAGGGCCTATTATTTTGCAAGCTCACACAGATATGGTTTGTGAGAAAAATGAATCTGTGATTCATGATTTTCAGCGTGATCCAATCAAGATAATTGAGAATAATGGGTATTTTAGTGCAGCAGGCACTACTCTTGGTGCTGATGATGGGATTGGAGTTGCTATGATGCTTGGGATTATGAGTGAGTCTGAGAGTTTTAAACATCCTAGTTTAGAGCTTCTATTTACTGTTGATGAGGAGATAGGGTTGATAGGTGCTATTGGGCTTGATCCGAGTTTATGTAATGGAAGACTGTTAATTAATCTTGATGGGGAAGAAGAGGGATATTTTTTAGTTGGATGTGCTGGTTCTCGACTTGTTAATGTTAACTTTGAACCGAAATATAGACAGGGTAGGAAGAGATTGGGTATTGAGATTTTGTTCACAGCCCTTAAAGGTGGGCATTCAGGTGCAGATATTCATATGGACTTAGCTAATTCTTTAAAATTAATATTTTTTGCTTTAAGTAGACTCAGGTCAAAGATGGAATTTGAGATTGAATATATCTATGGTGGGGATAAGAGTAATGCAATCCCTAGAGAGGCAAAGACTTTAATATATATTGAACCTGAGAATTATCCCTTACTGGAAAGAGAGTTAGAATTATTTAAGATTCATTCAAAAGAAATGTATACTCTTGATTGTGATTTTGAGATTATTTTAAGGAAGGTAGATTCTTCTGACAATGTTTTAGATGATATGGATCAAGACAAACTTTTAAATGTGGGTATGGCATTTCTACATGGAGTGCAAAAGGTTGAAAATTATGATGAAAAACTTGTCAGAACATCTCTAAATTTTGCCAGTCTTTCAAAAGTTGACGATAAATATCAGTTTGTATTTACTATAAGGTCTTTACTAGATATTGAGAAAGAATATATTTTTAGTCACATAAGTGCGATTGGTAATCTAGCAGGTGTTGATCTTGAAATAGTGTATGATTATCCCGCTTGGAAACCGGCTCATGATAGTAGGCTTTTGCAGCATCTTAGGGATGTATATAAGGATATGTACCATAAAGATGCTAAAACTATAGTGATTCATGCTGGTCTTGAGACTGGGATAATATCTTCAAAGTTAGGAGGAATAGATTCAGTTACAATCGGACCTTGGATTGAGAGTGTTCATACACCAAGAGAGAGGGTCGATATTGCTTCAACTATTAGGGTTTATGACTTTTTAAAGAAAAGCTTAGAGGGTTTATAGATTTTGTACTTCTATATTACTTAACTTTGAGTATATGTTTTTATTGACTTGTCGTTTAAATGTATATAAAATAGACTTGTATAAAGTGGAATATAGCTGGTGGTTGTAGCTCAGTTGGTAGAGCACCGGATTGTGGTTCCGGCTGTCGCGGGTTCAAGCCCCGTCAATCACCTTTTGATTTATTTTTTGCGCTGCACTCATAGCTCAATTGGATAGAGCAGTGGACTTCGAATCCGAAGGTTGCAGGTTCGAGTCCTGCTGGGTGCGAAATGCTGATTTAGTTTTTATACTTGAAAAAGCTTTTTAAGTTTTGTATACTACCTAAATATGCAGGAGTGGTGAAACTGGCAGACACGCTAGACTTAGGATCTAGTGCCTTTGGCGTGTGGGTTCGACTCCCACCTTCTGCAAGAAATGCGAAAGTAACTCAGGGGTAGAGTGTCACCTTGCCAAGGTGGAAGTCGCGGGTTCAAATCCCGTCTTTCGCTTAACTGTTATCATTGATTCATTTTTTGATTAGAGGAATAGTGTGATATTAAGTAATAGTGTAAAGTTGCTTTCAGACTCTAAGGTTGAAGCTGTTATTAGAATTTCAAGAGAGTTTGTTAAGAACAAATACAATGAGTTTTTAAGAGATTATTCTACCCGTCTTAAGGTTCAGGGGTTTCGAGTAGGAAAAATTCCTTTTAGTATTATCGAAAGTAAATACTCTAGTAATTTAAAAGCTTTGACTATGGAAAAAATTATTCATAAATCTTTAGAAGAATTTTTTAAAAGTGCAACTTATAAGCCATTGGGGTATGCTGTTCCTAAAGTAATAGATGAGAAATTGGAAATAGATTTTGAGAAGGATTTTGAGTTTACTGTTATTTATGAGACTTATCCTGAATTTGAGATACCAGACATTTCTCATATTTTGGTAGAAATTCCGGAAGTTGTTGTCTCTGATTCTGATGTTGAAGATGAGCTTAGGTTATTACAGATTGAAAACTCGATTGTTGTTGAGGATAAGGGAGATGTTAAGAGAGATAGTATTGTTAAGGTAGATTTTGTTGAGCTTGATGATTCTTTAGGAGAGATTTTAACAACTAAGAGACAAGATTTTGTTTTTACTGTTGGAGAGTCCAATAATTATTATGGGTTTGATGAAGATATTATTGGAATGAAGAGGCATGAGGAAAAAATAATAGAGAAGACTTATGGCGTAGATTATAAATTTAGTGAACTTGTTGGTTCTTTAAAGCGATTAAAGATTACTATTAAGGACATAAAGAAGCGAGATATTCCTGATCTTGATGATGATTTTGCAAAAGATATTAATGATAGTTTTAATACACTTGAAGAACTTAAAGAACACATAAGGAAGAACATGTTGACAATGACTAAGGAAAAGCAAAAATCTCTTAAGCTTTCAAAATTATTATCTGATGTTTCAGAAAGATTAAGCATAGAAATTCCACCTGCTATGTTTGAGGCTGAGCTTAAAAATGTTTTAAACGAATTTTCAAAGCAAAATAAGATTAGTCTTGAGCAATTAGGCAATTCTTTACAAAGTTTAGAAGGTTTTGGTGATGATATTTTTAGGGATAATGTGCTTAAAAATTTAAAGTCTAAGTTAATTTTACAAAAAATGGTAGATGATGATATAGAGGAAGTTACGGATGTTGATTTAGATAAGGAGCTTGCTAGGCAGGCTGAAAATACGAAGATGGAACTCTCAGAGGTTAGAAGATTTTATGAGGAGAAGAATTTATTGGGCATTTTGAAAGATGAGATTAAGGAGCAAAGAGTTAAAAGTAAGATTTTAAATGATGTGAAAGAAGTTAAATTAAAAAAAATTGCTTTTAGAGAGTTTATTAGTTATAAAATAGGTGAATAATGATAAGAGAATATATGCATAATATAGTACCTACTGTTGTAGAGCATACGGGAAATTATGAACGCGTGTTTGATATATATTCAAGATTGCTGAGAGATAGAATAATCTTTTTGAGTGGTGAGATTAATGATCTTAGAGCTAATACAATCATTGCTCAACTTCTTTTTTTAGAATCTGAGGATTCCAAGAAGGATATATATATTTATATAAATTCTCCAGGAGGCAGTATTACCTCGGGGCTTGCAATTTATGATACTATACAATATATTAAGCCAGACGTAAGAACAATTTGCATTGGTCAGGCAGCTTCAATGGCTGCGTTTTTGCTTGCAGGTGGTACTATAGGCAAGCGGGAATCATTATCGTATTCAAGAATAATGATTCATCAACCTTGGGGTGGAATCGGTGGGCAGGCCAGTGATATTAGTATACAGGCAAATGAAATTATAAGACTTAAAAGATTGATAATAGATATTATGTCTGACAAGATAGGGGTTTCTAATGAAAAGTTATCTGTTGATATTGAACGAGATTACTTTATGACACCAGAGAATGCTCTTGAGTATGGGATTATTGATAGTATCTTAAAGAGGAATTAATTTTATTTTGGGTGAGATTTTATATGGCAAGAAGTAAGAATCAAAAAATTGAGGGATGTTCTTTTTGTGGGCGAACTAGAACTGAAGCTGAGGGTCGAATGATTTCAGCAAAATCCGTTGCTATTTGTTTTGAATGCTCTAAAGTATGTTATAATCTTTTTCAAGAAGAGGCAGAAAAGCCTGTAGGCGATAAATCTTCTAGAGGACTTCCGACACCTAGGCAATTGAAAAGTTATTTGGATCAATATATTATTGGTCAGGAGGATGCAAAGAAGGTATTATCTGTAGCTGTTTATAATCATTATAAAAGGATATTTAAAGGTAGTAATCTTGATAGTGGAGTTGAACTTGAGAAGTCTAACGTGTTACTTGTGGGACCTACTGGGAGTGGTAAAACTTTGCTTGCAAAGAAGTTGGCAGCTGAGATGAATGTTCCATTTGCACTTGCAGATGCTACGACGCTTACTGAGGCTGGCTATGTGGGTGAGGATGTTGAGAATATTTTACTTAAACTGATTCACGCTGCTCATGGAGATATAGGTTTTGCAGAAAGAGGTATCATTTATATAGATGAGATAGATAAGATTGCTAAAAAGGGTGAGAATGTTTCAATTAGTAGAGATGTATCTGGTGAAGGTGTTCAACAAGCTTTACTGAAGATAATTGAAGGCACTACTGCGAATGTACCACCAAAGGGTGGGAGGAAACATCCTTATGAGGAAACTATTGAGATTAATACGCAAAATATACTATTTATATGTGGCGGAGCTTTTGTGGGGCTTGAGAAGATTGTTAAGAAAAGACTTAGTAAAAATTCTATTGGTTTTTCATCTAATGATAAGAAGGATTTCAGAGAGGATAATACTTTAAAACAATTAGAGATGGAAGATTTAATTAAATTTGGCCTTATTCCAGAATTTATTGGTAGACTTCCTGTACATTCTTATCTTGAAAAGCTAGAAAAGGAAGATTTAATTAAAATATTAATTGAACCTGAGAATTCTATTGTGAAACAATATTATCATATGTTTAAGATGGATAATGTTGAGCTTGTATTTGAAAAGGATGCACTTGATGCAATTGCAGAGGAAGCGATGCTTAAAAATACGGGTGCTAGGGGATTGCGTTCTATTCTGGAAGTACTACTTAAAGATGTCATGTTTGAAATACCTTCGATTAAGCAAGTAAAGAAGGTTATTGTTACTAGAGAATCTGTTTTAAATAGCGATGTTGAGCCTTTAATTTTGATAGGAAAACAAGTTAATAGGCCTTGGGCAAAAGAACTTTATGAAATCAATTCTCAATCTAATTAATTCTAAAAAGGATGATCTTCCAGTTATTTTTTTAGGGCAGAATGTTTTTTTTCCAAATGTAACTTTATGGGCTACTTTTGAAGATAGCGTTTCGATTGACGCTATATATCAGTCCATGTTAGAGGATAGATTGATTTTGTTTGCCTACGTTAAGGATGTTAATTATAATAGTTCTGAAAAGGTTAGTTTAAAAACTTTACATTCTGTTTGTACTTATGCAAAAATTGTTCAAATTGTAAAGGTTGCTAAAGATTTAATAAAAGTTTTAGTTGAATGTCAGTATAGAGTTATTATAAAAAGTCTTTTAAAAAAGAATAATTACTTTAGGGCGAAAGTTAACTTTGTATCTGATGAGAATAGCTTTAGTAGTGAACTTTTCACTTATTCTAAATTGCTAAGAGAAACTTATGAGATTTATAAATCTTATTTATCTGTAAAAACGTTAGAGGATGGTAATGAAGGTGTCAATTTTTTTGATAGTCCAACTAAGTTTGTTGATGTTATAGCATCTAGTGTGAACTTGGGATATGGAATAAGGTTGGAACTTCTGCAGGAATTGGACGTTCAGGTTAGAATAGAGAAATTAATTATTAATTTAAATATTGAGATTGATCTTTTGAGTCTTAAAAAGGATATTAAATCTAAGGTTAAAGCTAAGCTTGATAAGGGACAAAAAGAATATTTTTTGAATGAGCAAATTAAGGAGATTCAAAAGAGATTGGGAAAAGATGAGACGGATTATCTTGAGAGGTTAAATTCTAAGGATATTCCTGAGGATATCAAGCTTAGGATTGAAAAGGAAATATCCAGAATGTCTCGTATGAATTCACATTCACCGGATGTTAATATTGTTAGAGGTTATGTTGAGTTACTTCTTGAGCTACCTTGGAATGAAAGTACTGTTATGGAAAATTCTTTAGGTGGAATTGAATTTATATTAAAAAATTCTCATTATGGAATGGATGAAGCTAGGGAGAAAATAATGAACTTTTTAGCTGTTTACCATATTAATTCTAAAATTCAAGCACCTATTATATGCCTTGTGGGTCCGCCTGGCACTGGGAAAACCTCTGTTGCTTTATCTATTGCTAAATCTCTTTCTAGGAAATTTGCAAAGATATCTCTTGGTGGGGTCAGAGATGAGACAGAGATTAGAGGGCATAGAAGATCTTATATTGGAGCTCTCCCGGGTGTTTTTATTAATGCGATGAGAATAACAGGTAAAACTAATCCTGTGATTCTTCTTGACGAGATAGACAAGATTAATAGTACTTATAAGGGAAATCCAGAAGCAGCACTTTTGGAGGTTTTAGATGCTGAACAAAATTCCAAATTTGTTGACCATTATTTAGAAATTCCTTATGATCTCTCTAATGTATTATTTATTGCAACTGCTAATTCGCTTCATGAAATTTCTAAACCTCTTCTTGATAGGATGGAGATCATTAAGATAGAGGGGTATTCTTATATTGAAAAATTAGAAATTGCTAAAAGATTTTTAATACCAAATATAATTAGAGAAAGTTTTTTAAATAAGGTTTATATAAGAATAGAAGATGATGTTATTTTGCACATAATCAAGAATTATACCATGGAGTCTGGGGTTAGAAATTTAAAAAGGGTTCTAACGAATTTGATTAGAATGGTTGTAAGAAAGTTGCTTCATGTTTATTCAAAGGAAGATATAATTGAGGGCAATTTTTATTTTCCAAGTTCCTTAATACACGGTAGTAATTCAATCTTTACTCATGATCCTGATATTCCTGGTATTTACAAAATCATTAATATGAATAATTTTCATGTTTACATGGATCATGAATATAATTTTAATTTAATTAGGATCAATTCTTCTGGGTTTGTTTATGGTCTTGCTTGGACAAATTATGGTGGTGCTGTACTTCCTGTTGAAGCTATTAAGTTTGATAAGAAAGGTGATATTATTTTAACGGGTAGTCTTGGGGCTGTTATGAAGGAAAGTGCGCAACTTGCTTATTCTGTTGTAAAGACTTACTCTTCTAAGCTTAATTTTGATATAAAGGAGAGTCCTGAAATTCATCTTCATTTTCCAGAAGGCGCAACACCAAAAGATGGACCTTCTGCCGGAATCACTATTGCAACAGCAATAGCTTCTATAATATCTGACAAAAAGATTCCTTTAGATCTTGCGATGACTGGAGAGGTTACACTTAAAGGATCGATTCTTCCTGTGGGGGGCATTAAGGAGAAGGTGCTTGCAGCTTATAGGAGTGGCATAAATAAAGTAATTATTCCAAAGGATAATAAAAGAGATTACGCTAGGCTTCCAGAGGAGATTAGAGATAATATGTATGTTAAGTATGTATCTCATTTGGAAGAGGTTTTTGATTATTTAAATATTATTTAGAGTTTTATGTGTTAAAATTTGATTATAAGGAGGAGGGATATATGAAGGATGGAGTGAGAAAACCTTCGGGAAGTAGATCATCATTTAATTCTCAAGGTACTACTAAAAGTTCCAATAAGAATAATTTTTCGACTTTTTCAAAGAATAATTTTGGAAAAAGTTTTACTAAGAGTAAAAAAAAGGGCAAATAATGGGATTGCAAGCCGCACTTATTTGCTTAGGCTCGCACTTATTTGCTTAGGCTCTCTTAGAGTAATACTCAACAATCATTTGTTCATTTGCCAAAGTAGGTATTTCGTCTCTTGCTGGAGGACGGGTTACTTTAACCTTTAAAGCATCAGCATTGACCTCTATCCAAGTTGGCAGTTTTCTAAGAGTTGATGTTTTTTCTATGTTAGATCTAATAAGTTTCCTTAGGTTATCTTTTTCTTTGACCCATATCGAATCATTTGCCCTTAAAGTAATAGATGGAATTGTAACTCTTCTTCCATTGACCATGATAATGCCGTGTGAAACTATCTGTCTTGCGTGAGCTCGTGAAATGGCAAATCCAGCCCTGTAAACAACATTATCAATCCTTCTTTCAAGCAGTGCCAAAAGATTATCACCTGTAACTCCATGAAGTCTTCTTGCTTCCTTGAAAATATTAGTAAGCTGTCTTTCATTTACGCCATAAGTAAACTTCACCTTTTGTTTTTCGATTAGTTGCTTTCCATATTCTGTAATCTTTCCCTTCCTAGATCGACCATGCATGCCAGGTGGATGAGGTTTCTTCTTAAGTAATTTATCATATTTTGGCTGTTCAAAAATATTAACGCCAAATCTCCTCACCATCTTACCCTTAGCTATGTTTTTTCTATTCATTAATTCCTCACATCTTCAAATAATTATAGCAGGGATAGGACTCGAACCTATGACCTTCGGGTTATGAGCCCGACGAGCTACCAACTGCTCTACCCTGCGGTTTACAATTAAGCATATTAGCACAACTTTATTAGAAGTGTCAATTGATTTTGTTTTGTTACATTAAAATATGAGTTTCGTATATCTCGCTATGATGTTTCTTTATAGTTTCCTTTATTGTCGCTATCTGTTTTATTAAACTTTCTAAGTCATGTTCATAACTTAAGTCTAGTTTTACATGAAGATTTAAATGATTTCCTTCATGAGAGCAATTAAGTTCTTTGAAATTTATATTAATATTTTTTAATGTGTTCTTTACATCTCTTTTTAAGTCTATATCTTGCTTAGAGAGAAGATTATTCGCGTTTTTTAGTATTACATGTAATCCTTCTTTTATGATTATAAAACTAATAAATATAGATATTATTTTGTCAAAACCAGTCCATACATAATTAGCAAGCAATAAACTTAATGTAGTGCCTCCATGGGAAAATATACAGTTTTTATCAGCTGATGATAGTGCTAGAAGTAAATAGTTATTATATCTTTTCCCGATCTGGAATTTTACTAAGTATTCGAACATCTTTACTAAAAAGAATATAAAGGGTATTAATGGTATCCAAATACTTTTTTTAAAGGATTTATTTGAGAATATTTCAAGTATATTTTTTTTATCCTCTTCGTGGTGGTCATGAGAATGATCGTGAGAATGGTCATGGTCGTGGTCATGGAAATGGTCATGATCATCATGATCATGAGAGTGATCGTGAGAATGGTTAGGATGGTAATGAATATGAAATCCAGATTCACCCCCAAGACTAATTAACTTATTGAGACCTGTTGTGTTTAAAAATATTGTAAATCCTGCGATTATTATAATTATTCCTATAATAAATGATATCAGGTTCTCCATTTTTTTGTATCCATAAGGATAATAAATGGTCTCAGGTTTGTTTGTAATTTTTAGACTAAAGTATGTAATTGCAGATAGTACAAAATCCGACATAACATGAAAGGCATCTGCGATGAGTGCAAATGAATTGAAAAGGATCCCTACAGTAAGCTTACATGCTATCGATACTACTTCTGCCAATACTGAGATAAGTCCGATTCCCATTATAAACTTATCTTTTTTTATTTCAGATGTTAAGTCTTTTTCATATATGCTATTATTATATTCAAATTCTAAGCTTCTAAGTACTTCTTGTACCTCAGAAATTTCGCATGAAATTTTTTTTAGTCTATTTTGTTTACCATAATAAATCAGGTTATTAATGATTATTCTCTCTATTCCCTCTGATTTAAAATGTGAATCAATATAAAAATCATTGACTTTAATTTCTGCGTTTTTTATTTGTGCTTTAAGATATGCCACTGCTTTAGCATTATTTTCTATGTAAGCTATATAAATTTCATCTTTTTCTAAGCTTTTAAGCTTTAAATTGGTGAATTTGTTAATGTTTTTGTCGTTAATTACTTTAACCATAATATTTGCATTTTCCCCCACTTTTATTGCATAATTTTTAGTATGGGTAAATATACCATTATTCTTTTTAAAGTTCAATCTATTTTGTTAAAATTGTAAATTAAGAGGAATTTATGTTACAATCGCATGTTTTTGTTAAAAAATGTAAAAAACACATTTCTCAAGATGAAAGTTTAATGAATACTCTTAAGAAAATTGAAAGTGTGTTTTATGATGTTCTAAAGATTTTTAATAAAAAGTCTTTAGAATATGTATTCAATTATTATTATGAGAATTTTGATTTTGATGAGGGAATATATGTTTTTGTTGATAGATTTGTTCCAATTATTAACTTTTTATCATTAGAGAGTCTTGATTATGGATTTAGTCTTGATGAGAAAAAGCTTATATTGGAAGTTTTTGACTCTTCTGCACAAACTTTTGAGTCCAATAAATTAAGTGAACTTGGCAGCGCCATTGTTTCTCTTGGTATCCTAGATTAGTGTTCCATTCGGGTTTTTACACAGAGTTTAAGTGCTTCTTATCTTGCTTTAAATTACCCTTGAAAGTTCTGCTTTATCAAATGGAATTTTAAGTAAATCTTTGAGTGTGTAAGTTTTTGATATTGTTTTAGTAGTATTAAACTTGCTAGGATCTGTTATTAATATTTTAGTGTCTTCTTCAAAAAATTCTGACATTACCTGAAGACATATTGCACATGGAATAGTTTCTGGAATTGTTGTAAGCAATATAAAATCTATTTTTTGTATACCAACGGACGATATCATGCTTAGTATAGCACTTCGCTCTGCACAGCAAGTTGCTCCAAAGCTTGCGTTTTCAACATTTGTGCCTTGAAAAAATAAGTTATTTTTAGTTTTAAGACAGGCTCCCACTTTAAATTTTGAGTATGGCGAATATGAATTATTTCTTGCCTCCTCAGCCATTTGGAATGCTTGTTTAATTGAATTTTGATCCATATCCTTCAAATAGGACTCCTTAGCTTGTGGTATTATCAAGTATATCATCGTACTTATGATTTTTGTAAAAATATTGTAGAATACTTAATGATAAAATGTAATTGTTGATGTTGATCTATATGAAGGGTTTATAAATATTTGTTTATGATAGTTCCTATTGAATTTATTAGAAAATACGATAATTTTATTATTATTGGGCATAAGGATCCTGATTTTGATTGTATTGGCTCATCTTTAGCTTTAGCATCTTTTTTGTCTAGAATAGGTAAAAAATCCATTATGCTAAATGAGGGTCCTTTTGTTCGCAAGGAACTAATACCTTTCAAAGATAAATTTTTATCTGTATGGCCTGATATTGATTTTTCAGATTATGCTGTTATTATTTTGGATTGTTCTATATTGGATAGAATTGGAGATGAATTTGTTTTTTATGTAAAAGATATGCCTACTCTTGTTATTGATCATCATGCATCAGGTGATAAGTTAGATGTTCCTGGGTATATTGATCCTTTAGCCCCCTCAACTACTTTTTTAATTGAGAAGTTAGTTAGAGAGTTTGGGTATGAGGTTACTAAAGCAGAAGCATGGTATATTTTGGTGGGGTTTTGCACAGATACAGGATTTTTTAGATTTATTTCAAGAAGTGATCCTGAGCCTTTTGAAATGGTAGCTAGACTTGTTGCTAAGGGGTTGAGCCTTAAGGACATTTATAGTTATATTGAAGCTGTTAAGAGTCTAGATGCAATAGAGATGCTTGGTTTGATGTTAAACAATCTTAAATCTTTTTATAATGGAAAAGTATTGCTTACGGCCTTACCTTACGATCCTAAGAGGGATAATAATATTAGTGGGGTTAATGAACTTTTTTATGCACTTCTTAATAATGTTGAGTATAATGAGGTACTCATTATACTCAAGGAAACAGAAGATGGATCTATTTTGGCGGGTCTTCGCTCTAGAGAATATTTTGATGTAGGTGAACTTGCGCAACGTTTTGGAGGGGGAGGCCATAAGCATGCTAGTGGATTTAAAATCAAAATGGGTTCTTTGAAGCTTTTAGAGAATCAAATAATCTCATACATAAAGGATGACCTTAAGGCTTAAAATTTAAGGGGATTGTTCCTTTTGGATCAAAATCGCCTGAGAGAGTTAAGAAGCCAGATTTAAATGATAGTATTGTTGTTCCATATACAATTACTATGTTTTGTATCCAGTCTAATTTTTTAATGTGTTGTGGTGTAAGTGATACAATTATACTTATTTTATCTTTATATTCTTTTAAATTTTCTATGTATTTTAAACTACCAGGTGTTGAAAGATTGAAAATAACTTGTTCATGCTCTTCGATTAATTTTTTTATCTCCTGAAGTTTTTTAGGGCTAATGCTGTTTAAAGGATAATAGTCATAGTAATAACCGGAGCTATTTTTAAATATTTTTCTTCCTTCTGAAATCATTTTATAATAGGTCGATATTAAAAGTGTTTTTTTATGCTTTGAAACTTTTTTTGAGAGCTTAATTTTTGTTATTCCCCTTAGTGTGCTTTGGTCGAAGAATCTTTCAGCTTCCTTGATAGGTATTTCTTGAGCCTTTTGATAATTCGGATAAACTTCTACTTTATTTTGGCTCTCCTTTAAGTATTCTAGCTTGATTCTGAGTATTCTCTTATTAGATTTAATAATATTTTCTCTTATCTCATTATCTGTCTGCATGAGAGCTAATAGTTTATTGTAAGCAGTATTTTGTATATTTTCGTCCGATGATATTAGTAAAATATCGGTTTCAGTTCTAATAATTCTCTCAATTGTATTATAGATGCTTTCATTTTTATATCTAACAGCGTTCATTAATAAATCATCTGTTATTATTAAATTATTATATTTCAGTTTTCCCCTAAGTATTTCCTTTATAATTTTAATTGACGATGATGCAGGTATTTTATCTCCATTTGTAAGAGTTGGATATGCTAAATGACCGCTCATAATTATTGGAATGTTTTCTTGTATTAATGTTTTGTATGGTAAGAATTCGTTTTCGAGTATTTCTTTTAAGTTTGAGTTTATTATTGGCATACTTGTATGAGAGTCAACAACAGTATTCCCATGTCCTGGAAAGTGTTTTGCTGTTGAAATTACACCTGCTTGTTTTTGACCCTTGTAAAATGCTAAAGCAAAAAGAGAAACTATTTGTGGATTATTGGAATATGTTCTTGGGCCTATTGTAAAATTGTCTTCATGGCTGTAGATGTCTGTTAAAGGGGCAAAATTGAGATTGATTCCAAGTCGATTAAGTTCATCTGCTATGTAATATCCTGTAAGGTAAGAGTTGTTAGGCGAGAGGGTAGCGGTGATTCCAAGATTGCCTATTGTCTGGGACGTTTTGAGCTTTACATGTTGTGTCCATCCACCTTCTTGATCTGTTGCAATAAATAAGGGAATTTTAAATCGATTGTCTTGGGATACTGTTTGTGCTTGTTTTATGCTTTCTATTAAGCTTTGTAAATTTTTGGCATTCCATCCAAAAATTTTTATTCCGCCTAAGTTTTTCTCTTTAATAAAATCCAGAGCAAATTTTGTTATTTGTTCTCCTGGATAACTGATCATAAACATTTGCCCCAATAGTTCTTTGTCATTCATTTGACTTACTATTTTGTCTATTAATTTTTCTTTGTCTTCTGTAAGCCAAAAGTCATAAGAAAAACAATTGCTGCTTATAAAAAAGATGACAATACAAACAATTATTTTCATTTAAACCATACTAATATTCTATTTTATATTCTTGATTCATAAGCATATCATATTGTACTAAACTCCATAAATTTGGATTTATGGTTTTAAATTTTTCCTTTTTAAATGCAAATTTTCCTATGTTTACTAATAATAGTCTTTTTGATAGCATTGTTCTGTATATAATTAATATCAATCTTTTTTATAAATATATTGACAAAATATTTCTGAATTTATACACTGTAAAGGCCACAAGCTGATGTAGCTCAGTCGGTTAGAGCACTCGGCTCATATCCGAGTTGTCGTGGGTTCAAGTCCCTCCATCAGCATCAAGGAGTTTTATTATGAGAGTAGCTGTTATACTTGCAAATGGTTTTGAAGAGATTGAAGCTGTAGTTCCTATTGATATTTTAAGGCGAGGTGGCGTTAGTCTTAGGGTTATTAGTTTAAATGATGATAGAGTTGTTGCAGGGGCTAGGGGAGTGACTTTTTGGGCTGATGAAAAGATATCGGATTGTAGTGCAGGTGATTTTGATTTAATCATACTGCCTGGGGGTATGCCTGGTGCTACTAATCTTTTTGCATCAAAGGATTTGGATCAAATATTAAGAGACATGGTTTTGAAAGGCAAGTTGGTTGCAGCTATTTGTGCCTCACCAGCAGTTGTACTATCTGCAAAGGGACTTTTGGGTGTAAATAGATTTACATGTTATCCGGGATTTGAAAATAGCATTACTGATGGCGAATATGTGGATGAGAGTGTTGTTATTAGTAATAATTTCATTACTGCTAAGGGAATTGGTACAGTTTTTGAATTTGCTTTTGCTTTACTTAGAATTGTTAAGGGTGAGAGAGTACTTGAGGATGTTAAGAGACAGGTCTTACTTTGATGTTAGAGTTGTAATTTTTAAGTGTAGATTAGCTTGTGCAAGGGATATGTTTGCTTTTTAAAATTACTTTAGAATTGTACATTGTTTATTTTTGTTGCATTCTTTGTTTTTATATTTCTTTGGGTTTGGTTTTTTCTTGAATATGTGGATTTTCTGAAATTAAGCTGTAAGTATCTTCAAGAATGGTTAACTCTTCATTGGTTGGGATTATGAGTATTTTTGTCTTACTTTTTGAACTTGAAATGTCTGATTCTGCGTTTTTTGTTCTTGCTAGGTTGTTTTTTGTAAGATCTATCTCTATCCCGATTTTCTCAAAACCTCTTAGTGCCAGTTCTCTTATTCCATAGTCGGTAACACCAATACCAGCTGTGAAAACTATTGCGTCGATATTAAAGTCAAGAACAGCAAGATAAGAGCCAATATATTTTTTTATTCTGTAAGCCATTATTTCAGTTGCAAGCTTGGAATTATACTCATTGTTTTCTACGCCTTCCCAAATATCCCTTAGATCATTTGATCTAAGGGATACACCAAGCATACCACTTTCCTTGTTAAGAATTTCTTCGATTTTTTTTGATGTCTTATTTAGTAGCCTACTCATTAAAGGAATAATTGAAGGATCTATGTCGCCACTTCTTGTTCCCATGACAAGTCCTTCAAGTGGTGTAAGACCCATACTTGTATCGTAAGATATGCCGCCTTTGACAGCATTGATACTTGCACCATTGCCCAGGTGTAATATTATTAAATTTAGATCTTTTGTGTTTTTTCGAAGTATTGTTGCAACTCTTTTTGTTATATATGAATAAGATAATCCATGGAAGCCGTATTTTCTAATATTATAATCTTTATACCAAGAGTATGGTATAGCGTATAAGAATGCACTTGCACTTATGGTTTGATGCCATGATGTGTCAAAGCATAAAACCTGTTTTGCATTTGGAAATATTTTAAGCGTTGCTTTTATTACTTTTATTGCAATTGGATTGTGAAGAGGAGCAAGCTCAGATATCTTTTGTAATTCGTTTAAGATATTTTCATTAAGTATTACTGAATTTTTTAAATTTGGGCCCCCATGTACAATTCTGTGCCCTATTGCTTGGATTTCGCTGATATTGCTTAGAATTTTTAATTCCTTGTTTGTTAGCATAGTAACCAATTGTTTTAATGCTTGCCTGTGTGATTTAATGCCCAAGACTACTCTTTCTAATATTCCATTTTTGGTTTGAATTTTAGTTATTGATTCTTTTGCCTTTATTTTTTCAATTATCCCCGATGCCAATATTTGTGTGTCTTTATATTTGTAGAGTGTGAATTTTAGTGACGAACTTCCTGTATTGAGCGTTAATATTTTCATAGTTGTTATATTATTTTAATAATAAATTGAGATTTTTGTATATACAATGAATTTTATCTGATTCTTGAATATTTGTTAGGTTTAGGAAAATAGAATTTTTATATTTTGGGTTTATTTTGAGCATAGTAGGATTAGCGTTTATGATGCTCATTATTTTTTTGGTAGGGATGCTTTCGATGTCTACATATTCAATTTCTAGCAACCCATTTCTTTCTTTAAGGCTGGCAATATTGAGTCTTTTTGCAAGTATTTTTAATTCTGATAGTATAAGTAAAATGTTTAATTCTTGTGGAATTGGTCCAAATCGATCATGAATTTCAGATCTTATTTTTTTATTTTCTTCCTCGCTTTGAATGCCTGAGATTTTTTTGTAGATTAATATTTTATCTTGTTCACTATCTACATAGCTATCAGGGATAAATCCATTGTAGTTAATTTCAATAATGGTTTCATTTTCTTTAGAACTCTTTCCCATTCGCTTTTCAATTGCTTTGTTTAGCATTGTTAAGTAGTAATCTAGACCAATAGATTCAATCTCACCGTGTTGTTCTTTGCCAAGTAGATTTCCAACACCTCTTATTTCCATGTCTTTCATTGCAATTTTGAATCCTGCTCCAAGTTCTGAAAATTCAGAGATTGCTCTTAATCTTTCAATGGCGTTTTCGTTTAAGCTCGAATTTTCTTTATATAAAAGATACGCAAAGGCTTTCTGAGAGCTTCTTCCAACTCTTCCCTTTAGTTGATATAATTGCGAGAGACCAAATCTGTTAGCATTGTTAATTATTATTGTATTTGCATTTTCAATATCTATTCCATTCTCAATTATTGTTGTTGCTAGGAGTATCTGGTATGATTTATTTATAAAGTCGTGCATAATATTTTCAATTTGATCCCCTGTAAGCTTGGCATGAATAGTTGCAATTCTTGCATAGGGAACTATTTTCTCTAATATTACTTTTATTGAATCTAATTCTTTGATATTGTGATGCACAAAAAAAACTTGCCCATCTCGGGAAAGTTCATTCTCAATTGCATGCTTAATTAATAGTTCACTGAATTCTTCTACGTAAGTTTCTATTCTAATCCTGTTTTTTGGCGGGATTCTTAAAACGGAAATGTCTCTTAATTTAATGAGTGACATATGAAGAGATCTTGGAATTGGTGTTGCCGATAGGGAAAGACAGTCAACAGAAGCTTTTATTTCTTTTAGTTTCTCTTTTTCTTTCACACCGAATTTTTGCTCTTCATCAATTATAATGAGTCCTAAATTTTTATATATTAGTTTACTGGACAGTAGTTTGTGTGTTCCAATTATTATGTCGAGTTCTCCTATGGCTAAGTTTTTAATAATTTCTCTTTCTTTTGCCGTTTTTGTAAATCTACTCATAATTACAATTTTGATTGGAAAATTTTTGAATCTTCGCTTAAGTGTATTAAAGTGTTGTTCTGTAAGAATTGTTGTTGGAGAAAGTATTGCTACTTGCTTACCCCCCATTACAGCTTTAAATGCGGCTCTCATTGCTACCTCAGTTTTTCCAAATCCAACGTCACCGCATAAAAGTCTATCCATTACTTTGTAGCTCATCATGTCTGATTTTATTTCTGAGATTGCAGTTAATTGGTCTGGAGTTTCATCGTATGGAAATTCTGATTCAAATAATAATTGCCATTCATTGTCTTTGGGATATTTGTATCCTTGAATGTTTTCTCTCTCTGAGTAAAGTGCAACTAGTTTATCGGCAATTGCATCAATTCTTTTTTTTGTATAAGTTTTTTTCTTATCCCAGGTTTTTGAACTGATTTTATCTAATGAAATGTTTTGATCAACACTTCCAATATATTTTTGAATAAGGTGTGTTTGTTCAATTGGAATAAATAATTTTTCATCATCTGCATATTCAATTTCAATATAGTCTTTCTCAAGAAGACTTGTTTTAATTCTTTTTATCTTCCTGAATATTCCAATTCCGTGATTTATGTGAACAACGTAGCTATTTTTTTCAACTTCTACAAATGAATCAATAATTTTTGTTTTTGATGATTCAAAATTTTTATTCATTTTTTGTTGTCTATTGAATATATCTGATTCAAGAATAATAGCTATTTTTTCTTTAGCTTTTATAAGAGAGCTAGAAATTTTTAGAACTTCAATTATGATTTTTGGTAGATCTTTGAATATATATTTTAATTTTTCTTTTTGTGATTCAGATTCTGCTGCAATGATTACTCTAAATCCGTTATTTAACCAGTTTGTTAGTTCTTCCTTAGCAAGTGCAATATTCGACAAAAAACTACGCTTGCTCTCAATTTTGAATTCTATTAGCTCTTCTGTTTGGATGCTTTCAGGTTTGGAGAAAAGAATATTATTTTTTAATTTAAAGTCTTTTGGATTGATAAAAATTTCTTTTGGTGCAATTGTTCTTTTGCCCGATTCTATTGCTTGACTGTAAAGCGTTTCATACTCTTTGTGAACTTTTTTGATTTCTTCTTTAAAATTTAAAATTTCAAAATTTATAATAGGAGTATCTATATTTATTTCTTGGCTTAAGTAGGTGTCTCCTATCAATGGATAGAATATCTCTTCTGCTCTTGAATCATGTTTTGTTTGAATGTCCTCAAATAATTTGCTGTATTCATTTGTTTTTATTTGCTGTTTTAATTTGTTCATGGTTGCAATATCCCAAACAACTTCCTTTTTAGGTATGATTTCAAATTTGGAAAGTTCATTACCTTCTGTTAATTGAGTTAAGGGATTAAAGGGTTTAATTCCTTCTAGTTTATTAAACTGTAGTGAGATTCTTATTGGCTTTTTCTTATCAAATGAATATATATCTATTACTTCTCCCTTTAATGTAAATTCTCCAGGTAGCGTAACTCTTGTTGCTTGTTCATATCCTAGTCTTTTAAGCTGTCTTTCAAGCGTTTCTATATGTATTGTTTGCCCTATCTTAATTTTATAAATGTTTTTAAGTAGATTTTCCTTGCTAGGAATTTTGCTAAGTAGGGATTTTAGGGAAACAAGATAAATTCCAGGATTATTTTCATAAAAATTGATTAGAAATTTTACTCGCTCGCTAAAGATTTTAGTTTTTGAACTAATCCCTTTATATACAAGAGGACTGAAATAGTTAAGTTCGTATATTTGAGCTGTAATTTGAATTAAATCATGTTTAATTTCATCTAAGATATTTTCATTTTGAACTATTAGAATCACTTTATTACTGCTACTATATTCTTTTATTTTGTTGATTAAAAAAGCCTTAAAAAATCCTTCATATCCTACTAATGTAAAGGGTAAATTTTTTTCAATGAGTTGCTGCATTTTGTTTAAATTATGATTATCTCTGAGTTGGGAAGTTAATTCTTTATATATATTCATTTTTAACCTTTTTGTTTCTGTAGTTTAGTATAATATTATATATTATAGTTATTATCGGTTTCTTTATATATAATATAATTGGATTTTGAGGAGATTATGAAGTTTAGAAAGTTATTTGTTTTTGCGTCTCTTGCGTTTGTTCCTTTTATTCTTTTTCCTAGGGATTATAAGGGTCTTGATTTTAAGATAAAATTTTTCAATCAATCAATCTATCGTGTTAATAGTAATGTTTCTATTGAAGTTTCTCTTAGTAATTTATCTGATGATTTAATAACTCTTGAGATGGGAGATATTAATACTTTCGGGTTTGATTTCGATGTTGCAGATACTACTAACTTGAGAGTTAAGAGACCTATCGAGTATGTTAAGGATAGATCAAAGAATGTTGCAATTCCTGTTAGAAATCTTAGTTTAAGACCTAATGAGAGATTTTCTGTAGTTATGAGTTTAAATCAGTTTGTACAATTTAATAAGGATGGAGTTTATTTTGTCAAAGGTGTGTTTTTTCCAGATATTTCAGATCCGCATAAACGTATAGAATCTAATGTTATTACATTGTTTTTAAAACCTAAGATGGATGATGCTTCTGAGAAAGTTGATTTTGCTAATTTAGCTTCAAATCACGAGATTCAGGATGTTTTAAAGCGAGAAAATTTATCTCCTGATAAAATTGTTGAGTATTTATTTGGAGCTTTGCGTCTTGGGGAGAAAGAGAAATTTTTCTTATATATTGATCTTGAAAGTCTTATTTTAAATGATCAAAATAAATCATATCTTTATAAGCATGAACTTAAGACGGGTTCTAGTAATATGCTTGAAGAGTATAAGGAATATTTATGGAGCGGTAGTAATTCTGACATTTCGAAGGCACCCAACAAATTTTCTATTGTTGAGACAACTTATACAGACTCTACAGGAAAAGTTGTCTCAGACTTGTATTTTGATGATGGTCATTTCTATATAACCAAACGCTATACTTTTTTCTTTAAGAAGTATGATTCTTATTGGATAATTTATGATTATACCGTTCAGAATACTGGGATTAAGGAGAAATATTAATTCCTTTATTGTGGAAATCAAAGGAATTAGCATTTTTTTATGGATAATAAGTTCTGCAAGTTTATATGCTAATTTTAAACATGAAGTGGTTAAGGGCGATACCTTATATTCGATTTCGCTTAAGTATAGAGTTCCAATAAAAGAACTTAAAAGGGTAAATAATCTTAGTTCTGAGAATATTAAATTAGGACATGTATTAATTATTCCAAGTTCTTTCGATATGAACAAAAATGTTGCCGAGAAGAAGAAAAGTAAGAAACATAGTGTAAGGCGTAATGTTAACTTAAAAACTCATGTTGTTAAATCTGACGATACGATTGACGATATATCAAAAAGATATAAAATTAATAAAAAGGAATTAATGGCTTGGAATAATTTAGATTCTAGAAACCTTCAAGTTGGTTCTAAGTTAATTTTAGATGAACCGGACTTTTTAAAGCCATATATAGTCAAAAAGGGTGATTCTCTTTCAGAACTTGCTGTGTATTTTGATATTAGTATTAAGGATATTATAAGATTAAATTCTTTGGAGGATCAAAATTTAATAATTGGGCAAAAGTTATATATAAAAAAAGCTTCAGGTGATATTAATTTTCATTATGTAAAGCGAGGAGATACACTTGGTAAGATTTCATATATTTATGGTGTTACCGCAAAGCATCTTGTTCGTCTTAATGGTGAACGAGCAATAAATTTGAAGGCAGATTCGATTTTAGATGTTTCGAAAATTGTTGAAGAAAATTTGGGAAGTTTTAAAATTTCAAAATCAAAGATCGATAAACGAAGCAATGATAAATTTATATCTCATAGGGTATCTGTTGGTGAAACATTATACAGTATTGCGCGTAAATATGGAGTTTTGCTTGAAGAGCTTAAAAGTTGGAATAATTTAAGTGGAAATAATATCTTTCACAATCAAGAACTTAAAATTTATGATAAACGTGTCGATTCAAATGTTGCGAGCACAGATCTAAAGGAGCCTTTAAAACCTAATAGTTCTAAGAGTAAAGTTAGAGCTATTGCAAATATTCATTCTGCTAAGAGCAAGAAGTTAGATTTAGATTTTTCCAGTGTTGTAAGAAAGAGAGATACTTTTGATATTAGTGCTTTAGTTGTTCTGGATCCTAAAATACCGATATTTGAAGTTAATGGAGATTTTTATTATTGGTATAAACCTAAAAAAATAAGTCAGCCCAGTGAGTTCTATTCAGAAGATTGGCACTCACCTTTAAATTCTTATAAAAAAGCTAGTCAGCTTTTTAAAAGTTTTGAAAATCTTGTAAAATCTAGATCAGTTAAGAATAATAAGCTTAAAAATAAGTTAATAATTATTGATCCTGGACATGGAGGACTTGACCCTGGTGCTATTGTTAAATCTAGGGATGGACTTGGTAATGAAATTTTTGTCGTTGAAGATGAATATGTTTATGATATTGCCTTAAGGCTTTATGTATATCTTAAAGAATATGGAGCTAATATTGAGATGACTATTTTAGCCCCTGATCATTTAATTAGAGACAGTGTATCTGCTAATAATACATTTGTTAATGTTAAGAATGAAGTTTATAATGATTATGATTTAAATAAAAATGATACAGTTGACTCTTGGATAAGCGGTACTCAAGAAGGCTTGAGAAAAAGATTATCTGTTGTTAGAAAATTTATAAATAAGTATAAAAATATTAAAGATAAAGATATACTCTATATTAGCTTGCATGCCGATAATAGTATTGGCGCACCTCGAAGTATGGGATTTTATTATCAATATGACGAAAAGAGTTCTGATTCACATTCTAAGGCTATTATTGAAAAGGTGACAAAAGGTTTAAAGAGAAGCTTCTACATTAAGGGACAAAATCTTTATGTGCTAAAAAATAATGCTGTTAAGACTAAATTTTTAGTTGAAGTTAGAAATTTGGCATTTGATGAGGAGGCTTGGGCAATTAGGTCTTCTAAGCTTAGAGATCAGGATTCGAGAATTCTTGCTGATGTTATTTTGAAAATATTATCACAGGATTGATAAGTTTTGATGATTTAAGAATGCTTGACAAAAAATTTTCAATTTAGGATAATGTTTTAAGTGTTCATTCCCCTATAGCTCAGTGGTAGAGCGGGTGGCTGTTAACCACTAGGTCGGAGGTTCAAGTCCTTCTGGGGGAGTTTTTATTTTTATTGAATTATTTCCTCTATTTCTTTTCGTTTTATTTCAAAGTAGTTAATTCTTTCAAGTAGTTTCTTAGTGTTTCCGCTTCCTAGGTTGAAGTGTTTTTGCACTTTTGATCTTCTTTCTTTAGATTGACTTCCTGTAATGCCAAGTTCTATTAAATCATTTAAACTTAAATGTTCTTTGTATGTTTCATGCGAAAAAGTGCCTATCTTTTTTAGGATTTTTCTTATCTCAAGTTTAGAAGATGCTTCAACCTCTCTATTCTTACTTTGAAGGTGAGCATGTTTGATTTTATCTTTGTTTAAATACCCCACTCTTTTAAGTATTTGTCTTCTAATTAATTCGCCGGCTTTGTCGCTATCAGTGAAAATAATTATTCCATTTTTTACTATTGCTCTCTTTAACATATTAATAGTTTCTGCTTTAAGATAAATTCCACCAGTTTCAACTATAATACACTTAAATAATTCTTTTATTCTCTTAGCATCATCTTTGCCCTCAACGACAATTATTTCTTTTAATTGTTCCAGGGTTTAACTCCAATTTTCGAAGAATGATCTAAGTAGTTTTATTGCTTCTATATGATCTGATATTGCAACAGTTTCTCGCAAAGAGTGCATTGCCCACATTGGAGTTCCAATGTCTATAGTTTCGATACCTGTTTGTGCGTTTGAAATTGGGCCAATTGTGGTTCCGGAACTAGCATTTGCTTTCATTAGTATTTCTTGAATTTTAATATTATTTTTTATGGCTAATGCCTTGAGTTTTGCCCATCCATTTGCTGTTGTTGCATATTTAAAATTAGCATTGCTTTTAATAGTTACGCCTTTTCCTAGACTTGTTTGATAACTTGGGTCATGCTTACAGATGTATCCTGGATGAATACCATGTGCACCATCCATTGAAATGTTGAATGATTTATTCAACTTTATTAGATGTTCTTCTCTTCCCAAGTTTAAAGCATAGTCAATTCTTTCTAATATTTCTGTCAATAGCCCCGAATCAGCACCTCTTGAAGTTAAAGATCCGATTTCTTCATTGTCGAAAAATACAGCTATTTTATTGTTATTGTTATTTGTATGAATAAATGCATTCATGATAGCATGGCATCCAGATTTGTTATCGAGGTTTTTTGATGCTAAAAATTCACCATCGCTGCCTATAATTTTAGAAGGTTCAGATGCTGTGAATATTAAATCACATGATAGAAAATCTTTTGCTAGTATTTGCAATTTTTCTAGTATTGTATCTTTAATGCTTTTTTGAAAACTTGTAATAATTACAATATTCTCATGAGTATCATATGTAAAACCTTCATTGATCTTTCGATTTAAGTGAATTGCAGCATTGGGTATGATTCCAATATTCTCAACTGTTATGAGTTCTGAACGAATGATTCCATTTTTATTAAAATATACAACCCCTGCTAAGTTTAAGTCTCTGTCAGTCCAAGTTGAAATTATTGGACCTCCATAAACTTCAATGTGATTAGAGAATACATTACCCTTTTGCTTGTTAGATTCTATTTTAAGTTTTAACCCAGGACTATCAGAGTGTGCGGCTGCTATTAAGAAGGGCTCATGTATTTTATCAGTATTGATATTAAATGAGATAAGACTTGTGCCTTCTTTTTTGACATAGTAATACCCTGTTTTTAATTTCCATTGCTCATTAAGTTTTAATTCCTTTGCATTAAGATAATGCACCAATTTTTGCTCGATGTAGTTTACTAAGTGGTATGGAGTTAAGCTGTAATCTAATAAATTTTGGAAATATGATATATCTAAGGTGGTGTCGTCCATTATTATTTTGCTCCTATAATTTTGATGATTTTGTTGTTTTTACCTAATATTTTATTATAATAATTGACATATGTATATATTGTTAGACTGTGTATATATTACTAAGGAGATTAGATGAAGAGATTTGATAAATTGTTACTCATGTCTTTACTCTTTATTGGTTGTACTGCAAGTTCAGAAATTCATTTAAAAGATGATATGAGTGGGACAATTTCAATAGTAGTAAATGTTAATAGGGAATTTGAAAACATAAAAAAAGAACTTATAACAACTCTTGGAGGAGCAGAATTAGCAGGAATGCCTCTTTTTCCGGTTGATGAAATAAAGAAATTTTTTGATGGTTCAGGGAGAGAATGGGGTCTGGAACTTTTAGAAATTAATAGAAAAGGTGATTCTCTTAAATTAGTTGTTAAGTTTGGTAATTTGCTCGAGCTTTTAAAAGATTATCAGATTAGAGAGGAAGTGCCCATATTTAGGGTAGGAAAAAAGAATGGCAAGAATATTATTAATATGGATATTAATTTGAAAAATGTTACAAGAGTTGTTGATATTAATAAGGAGTATGTAAATGATTCTCTTGCAGCACTCCTTCCTTCAGAAGAAGTTCCAATGTCTGAGAAGGAGTATAAGGATGTTTTAGTTTACTTTTTATCAGACTTTACTACAAAGGCAAGTGAGCTTATTGATAACTCTAGTATTAAAGTTAGAATTAAAACTTCAAGGAAAATTCAAGAACAGATTGGGTTAAAGCAGATTGACTTAAATACTGTAGAATTTAAATTAAGTATGATTAGGGGCTTAAGTCTGGAGAATCCAATAGAAATGAGATTGGTTTATTGAATATATCATTTATATAAATAATATATTAAAAGAGATAGAAACTAATTCCTATCTCTTTTAATGAGGCCTAATAATATTGCTGTTATTGTGCTACCTACTAAGATGGATATTATCCACATTAAGGGGTTAGTTACTATAGGAAGAATAAAGATTCCGCCATGTGGAGCCATAAGTTTTACTTTAAAGAATGCAGATAAAAATCCTCCGATGGATGAGCCTAACATGCAGACGGGTATTACCTTTAAAGGATCTGCTGCTGCTAGGGGAATTACTCCTTCTGTTATGAAACATGCACCTAGAACGTAACAAACTTTTCCAGTTTCTTTCTCTTCTTTTGAGAACTTGTTTTTGAAAATGCTAGTTGCAAGTGCAACACCAAGTGGAGGGATCATTCCTCCGACCATTACGCTTGCATGAGGAATATAATTTTCTGCAGTTATCATTGCAATTCCAAATGCGTAGGCCGCTTTGTTTATAGGGCCACCCATGTCTATTGCCATCATTCCGCCAAGCAGTGCACCCAGTAGCGCCATATTTGTTCCGCTAAGCGAGTTTAGCATACTTGTTATTGAGATATTAATAAATGCGATTGGTGCTAGTAAGAAATATATTAAAAAGCCTGATATTATTACCGAGAAAAAAGGGTAGATTAAAACAGGGTTTATGCCACTTAGTTTTTGTGGTACTATTTTGGCACTTATTGACTTTATACCTAAAGTTACATATCCTGCAATAAATCCTGCTAGAATTCCACCTAAGAAGCCTGCATTTCCTTTACTCATCATTAATCCTGTAATCATTCCAGGTGCAAGTCCAGGACGTTCAGCTATGCTAAATGAGATATATCCAGCAAGTATGGGAATCATTAAGAAAAAGGCATTACTACCGCCGATTTGCATTAAAATATCTGCTATCTTATTATAGCTTGAGTCATTTGGGTCAAAAGCTTTAATTCCAAACATGAATGATATTGCAATTACTATTCCTCCTGAGACCACAAATGGAAGCATAAATGATACACCATTCATTAAATGTTTATATACATTACCTGTTTTTGTGATTTTTTCACTCTCGTTTTGTATTGTTTTGCTTTTGTAAATTTGTGCTTTGCTATCCAGAATGTTTTGTATTAGTTCTTTTGCTTTATGTATGCCGTCTTTAACACCAACCTCAATTAGTGGTTTACCATTAAACCTTTCTTTTTGCACAGCTTTACCAGATGCTATAATGACACCCTTTGCTCTTTTTATTTCATCTTCGTTGATTACATTATCAATACCACTAGAACCATTGGTTTCTACTTTTATCTCTATATTTAGTTCCGCTGCTGCACGTCTTAGACTATCGGCTGCCATGTATGTGTGAGCAATCCCTACAGGACAGGCTGTTACTGCTAAAATAAAATCTTTAGAGTTAGATTCATTGATTGTTTGCTCTGTATTGCTATTTAGTAGGACTTCTAAAAATTTATCTGTGTTGTTTGTAGTCATAATTTCTTGCCTTAGAGCATCATTATTAAATATGTTATTAAGATAGGATATTACTTTAATATGAGCATTGCCTGTGATTTTTTCAGGAACGGCCATCATAAAAAACAATTTTGAGAGTTTATCATCAGAAGCACTAAAATCAAATCCTTCGCCTTTAACTCGGAGTATGGCTATTCCATGTTTGTTAACGAAATTGCCCTTTGCATGTGGCATTGCGATGTGTTCTTCAAGACCTGTTCCGTTTAGTTCTTCTCGGTTTTTAATTTCTTTGATAAAAGTCTCTCTATCGTTCAGATATCCGTGTTCATTAAGCATGTCGGTCATTTTTTCAATGACATCATTTTTATTTTTAGCCTCATAATTCAATGATATTAAGTTTTTGGAAAACAAATTTTTCATAAGCAACTCCTTAATGTATTATACTATAATACATATAGTTAGAAACTATATGATTATTTAGTCATTTAATATATTTACAAGGAGGCTAGCTTGATATATACGTTGACTCTTAATCCTGCTATTGATTATAAAATAGTTGTGGATGGGTTTCAGAAAGGATGCCTAAATCATGCTCTTTCGAGTAACTTTTTAGCTGGTGGTAAGGGAATAAATGTAAGTAGTGTACTTAAGAATTTTGAAACAGAAAGTATTGCTTGTGGGTTTTTGGGCGGATTTACTGGTGATTATATAAAGTGTTCTCTTGATTTAAGAGGAATAAAGAATGACTTTATTAAAATAGCTGAGCATACTAGAATAAATATTAAAATGATGTCAGATGGAGAAGAGACAGAGATTAATGGGAATTCACCTGCAATTCTTGAGAGCGATTTCAAATATTTGATTAAAATATTTAAGAATATAGATAAAGATATATTGATAATGTCTGGAAGTATTCCAACCTCGCTTGGGGCTAATGCATATAATGAGATCGCTAAGAATCTTTCTAGTAATGCCCAGTTAATTATTGATACTAGTGGAATTGCCCTGCAGAAAGCTGTAGAGCTTAAACCTTTTTTAATAAAGCCAAATATTCATGAACTTGAGGAACTCTTAGGTATCAAGTTAAGCTCTAGGCAGGATGTAGTTAAGGGTGGATATAGCCTTATAGAGAGGGGTGTTCAAAATATTATAGTGTCAATGGGAGGTGATGGGGCTGTTTTTATAAGTGATAAAGAAACTTATATAGCAAGTGTTCCAAAAATTAATTCGATTAGTACTATTGGAGCGGGAGATTCTGTTGTTGCTGGATTTGTACATGCTTATCAAAATGGGAATTCTTTTTATGATTCTTTTAAATTTGGAATTGCATCAGGAACTGCAACAGCTCTTAAGGGGCAACTTTGCAGTGTTGATGATGTTAAAGAGATTCTTGATAAAATTAATATACAGCAGCTTGCTTTGGAATAGTTTAAATATTTTTTTGTATTTAATGATGTTAATTATATTAAATTTTTAAATACTTGTATTTTTTGAGTTATTTTTTTAATTTGCTTTGGTTAGTTATTGCTTGATAAGGAATTATTATTCATATGGATGTATATCTGTATTTATGAAGAAGGGAAAAGTATAAAGAGATACCTTAAATGAGTAGTGTAAAGCTCTTAGTATCGGGAGCGACGGGTCTCGAACCCGCGACCTCCTGCGTGACAGGCAGGCGTTCTAACCATCTGAACTACACCCCCAAATGCAATACCTTAAGATTATATTTCTTTTCTTTTTGTTTGTCAATTTATTTTAATGCATTTATATATTCTGAAATTTTTGAATCTCTCTTTATTGTTTTTAGACTAATATTTTTAATTGTTTCTTCGTTTGATATTATTTCTACGCTTTCCTTAGCTCTTGTTATTGCAGTATAGAGTAATTCTTTTGTTAAGAATGGGTGGTCTTCTATTATTATTTGTACATATTTGTACTCAGATCCTTGGCTTTTATGTATTGTTGTGGCAAAGCTAAGTTCATATTTTTTCAGTAAATTAAAATTTATCTTTTTATATATCTCATTCTCTCTTTTAATTAAGGCGTAAATTTTGGAATTTTCTTTAAATAAAACACCTCTTTCTCCATTAAATAGGTCATTTTTATAGTCATTTTGAGTAATCAGAATTATTTGGCCAATTAGATTGCCATAAATTTTTTTTAAATGCATTTTTATTATTTCATTTATTCTTTTTGTCCCAAATTTTCCAATATTTCTTGAACATAAAATAGTTTTGTTAAGCAAAACATTAAGTATTGATTCAATTTCTTCATTTCTTAGCGATTTAAGGTCAAAATTTAAGATATTATTGTATAAGTTTTTTGTATAATTTAATAATTCATTTTCAATATTTATGTTGTTTATTTCCTGTAAAAGTATACTTTTGCTATTCCTAATTTGGAGAGAGATTAAATCTTTATCTTCTTTGTATATCGCTTCTGCTAATAAAGCTATCTCATCGTTGCTTCTGAAATTTTTTTTAAGTATTTCTACATTGTCATTATTTATATCTTTTATTTTTATAAGACTTGAATATACACTACCTCCACCTATTGATGGGAGCTGATTTTTGTCGCCTGCTATTATAAGTTTTGTGCTTGCTTTAATTGCCTTTAGTAATTTTAAGAACATGCTTGCATCTACCATAGAAGCTTCATCAATAATTATTATGTCAAATTCTAGAGGGTTTGCTTCATCGTATTTATTGCCTTTATTGATGAATGAAATTTTTAGTAATTTTTGTACTGTGCTATATTCTGTTTCAAGGTTTGTAAATGATTCTTTTAGACTTGATTTAAGTTTTTGACTTGCTTTTCCAGTTGGTGCTACAAGAGCTACTTTTTGCTTGACATTTAAATTAATTAAATTCATATCAATTGCCTTTAAAATATAATTGATGGTTGTTGTTTTGCCTGTTCCAGGACCACCGCTGAGTATAAGCAAGTTGTTTCTTAGAGACTTTTTTATTGAGCTTATTTGCGCTTCGCTTAAGTCGTCAACATTTAAATTAGTCATGATATTTTCTATTGTCTGCTCGCTGATTTTAATTTTGTTATGTATTAGTCTCTTGTATATTTTTTTAATTAATTCTTCTTCTTCTCTAAAGGTTTTTTGAGTGTAAATATGAATATCATTTTCTAATATCAAAGGAGTTGTGATTTTTTCATTCATGTTGAAATCGCTTATTATATTGTTTGCTTTTAAGTGAAGAATAATTTCATTAATTTTTATTGCTTTGCTCAATTCTGTAAGTTCTTCTAGTATTTTTATTGCTCTTTTATAGAATTTGTCATCAGCTTCAAGTTCAAATAAAGCACATTCGATTGTTTGCTGAATATCTTTTGATAGTAAGGTAATATTGGCTCTTAAGTGTCCTTTAGAGAGATAATTAAATAGAAATATTAAGAAAATAGTAAGCTCTTCTGATTTTTCATGCACTAGTTTTTCTGTAAGCAAGTGTGATTTATAGTAATTTTCTATGTTAATATTTAATATTTCAATTATTTCATAAATTTTGATCTCTGGATTTAAATAATTTCTCTTGTCATTCTTTAAAAATTCTCTTAAGACTAGATAGTTTCTCATATTTTCCTATTAAGTTTTCAGTTGTAAATAGATTTGCTCTAAATCTAATTCTTGAAAATTTGGTAAACTTGAGTAGATACCATTTTGAGTGCCAAGTTGATCTTCAGGGTTTTCTTGAAACGCTCTTGTAAAGATATAGATTATTCCGCCAAAATTTTTATTATACGTCTCTATGTTTCTAAAGAGTATTTTTTTTATTCCTAGCGCGTAAATTTTATATTGCAAGTCATACTGTTCTTGCGTCATTATCTTCTTTAAGTTTTCTAGGTTGTAATCGCTAGGGTTTTGTCCGAGATAATTTGTTTTATAGTCTAGAATGTATACTTTATTATTAATCTTAAATATAAGATCAATAATTCCTTTTATGTATCCATTATTTAAGTTTAAATCTAGTTCCTTGTAGCTCTTAATTGGATTATTTTGTATATTAGCCTTGATGTCTATTTTCATTAAAAATTCCATCTCTTTTTGCAATTCTTGAATGTCACATAGCCTTGCATTAATAAATTTAATTCTTGTGCTTAATATGTTGTAAATCATCTGTGTGAGTGATTCTTGTATCTCGGCTGTGTTTAGGTTTGAATTAAAATATTTGATTTTTTTCTGTATAAGATTGATATTCATTTTTTGAAAGTTATTGAAGGTGTCTTTTGCATCGCTAAAATTTATCTCTTCCATTACTGCATGTAAAATATTACCAATGTCTTTGCCTTTTGGAAGAGTTTCCTTAGTGCGAGTGGTATCATTAGCATAGTTCTCAGCATCTTCTATCTTTCTGCTTGTATGATAAATAGACTTATACAGTGATGCAAGACTTGTATAGCTGTGTGTATATTCTTTCCTAAATAGGGTTTTGTCTATTGCTGTTGGAGGGAGTAATTTTGTATCTTGATGATAATTTATGTCTAATTTATTGAATTGATGAGTTTGCAGTAGAGTGTATATATTGAAGTCTTGATTTATTCCATCAATTGTTTTTATATCTGCTAACTCTAGCAATTTGTTTACTGTTGAGCCTTTATTGACAATAAAGAGAGCAAATCTAGGCCTTGTTGTCCCTACATAAAAAATGTTTTTCTCCTCATTTAAGGCTTTATGTGTGGCAAATTTTTGATTCTCTTTTAATTTTAAAAAATCATATTCTATTTTGTCTTTTAAGCAAAACTTATAGAATGTTTCAGAATTTTTTAAGAGGGTAGTATTCTTTTGAAGGTCGCCTACTAAGAATACGATATTAAAACTTAAGCCTTTTGCTTTATGAATGGTCAGTATTTCTATGGATTGACTATCTGTGAAAGTTGTATTGTCTTCATCTTCTTCAATGTCTTGATTGATTATTAGTTCTTCTAGAGCAGATATTAATGATTCTATATTTCTCTCTTCATAGTAAATTTTGGAAATAAAGTCTAGGCTTGCCTCGTAATTCTTAAGTTCTTCCAAGTTTCCTTCATTTATTAATGTTTCTTTGTAACTTTTTTTTGCGTTTGCAAATTTGGTAAGAGTTGGGCTTTTAAAAGTTCTTGCCAAATTTATCCATAAATCTTTATTTGATATGATTGTTTCTATTGCTTTTATCAATGTTATTTCTTTATTTTCAAGTGAATATATTATGTCACTAATGAGTTCTTCTATGTAATGCATTGCATCTCTTTCAAGGAAATCTAGGTATAATTCCCATGGCAGATTTATTATTTTGCTAGTGAGGACATAATTTAGAGTTTGAAAACCCTGTTTCTTGTCTAGACATTTTATTAGATAAAGTATTTCACTAAATTCTTTTGTCTTAAAGAGTACATCTTCAATTTTATTCGTTTGTATATCTTGATTTTTAAGTATTTTGCATATTAGGTCTATTTCCTTGCCTGTTCTGCAAAGTATTTTGATGTCTGATTCTTTAATTCTTCGCAGTTGATTATTGTCATAAATTTTTCCGTTTGTTAACAAATATTTTATTGTTAGTGCTGTCTTTTGTAGAGTATTCTCATTCTCTCCAGTCTCTATTATGTTTATTCCTTCTATTTCTTGCTCATTGATGAAAATGTTATTATTATCATTTTTGGGATTTGTGCTTGATTTAATAAATTCGATTTGCTCAATTGTTGATGTTTCTGTTTTATTGTAGAGATTATCAAATATAATATTTAAAGGTTCAACTAACTTTTTATTTGCTCTATAATTTGTTGCTGAAGTTATTTTTGCATCATCTGTTATTTTATGTTTTATTCCTTGGTTGTAAAATGAGACATCAGCATTTCTGAATGCATAAATTATTTGTTTAGGATCAGCTATAAATACTAGTTTTATGCCACAAGAGTTAAGCATTTCAAATATTTCTATTTGTATTAGGTTTAAATCTTGTGCTTCATCTATTAATATTATTTTATATCTGTTTTTTATTGAATTTAATAGTTTTCTGTCGGGAGATTTTAGATGGGTTTTAAAGTTTAGTATTATATGTCTTTGATCTATAATGCTTGTTGCATTTATAGTGTTTGTAAGTTCTTTTTCTATGTATTTGAGTATTTTATATTCGACTTTTAACCTAATGTATCTCTTCAGGGTGTCTTTATCTTCTGTGTCTGTATTTGTTGCATGACTAAGATTTCTTAAAGCAGTTTTTATTTTAAGTTCCTTGTCTGAGAGAGTAGTATTTTTCTTAAGATTGGATTCCATAATTTTAGAGAAGAATTTGTTGTTTGTGAGCACGTCTGCTATTTTTACTATGTCTTGTTCATTACTATATTTTATTTCTGAGATTGAAATTCCTTTTCTATGTTTGTCTAGGAAAGTTCTCCTCTCTTCCATAGTCATACAGTTTAGTTCTTCTATTATTAAGGTATATTCATGTACTAATCTGTCTTTATTTGTAAGTATGTTTTGAAACATTGTTTGCTTTTCTATCCAACTTCCTAGTTCTTTCGTTTTGTCTCTTTTATAACCTTGTTTTATATTTTCAATCATGTCTTTTGTATATTTAAAGTTGGATTTAAATATTTCAAATTCATCGCTATTTATGGATAATTCTTTGCATAGTGTATCTGATTTTCGTAAAAATTCATAAATTATTTCGTCTATTTCTGATGTAAAGTGTTTTACCTTGTACTTAGAAAAATTTTCTGTTTCAATTTGAAAATTGTTTAAAGAGTGTAGTGCAAATTTATGTATGGTTGAGATAAAAATTTTACTTGATTGCTCATAAATTTCTTTTAGAAGTTTGTTTGTCTTAGAATTCTGATATGCGGTCTCAATTGTCTTTAATATTCTGATATGCATCTCTTCTGTTGCTTTTTTTGTAAATGTAAGCACTAAAATCTCGCTTGGAGAATATATTTTACTTGCAAGTAAGCTTGTAATGGCATGCTCAAGTGTGTAGGTCTTTCCAGTTCCTGCTGAGGCTTCAATTAATATTTTATCAAAGTGGTTTATTTTATCTATTAGCTCACTCATAAGGTTAAATTTTAGGCTTCATGAATTTAGCGTAAAAGGTTTGAAGTAAATTTTTTAAGTTTTCATCTATGTTTAAATCGTTAGCATCTTTAAATCTGTTATAGTATGGGCACCATGTTATATCTTGTTGTTTAAGAATGAATTCCATAGCTTTAGTAGTGGCAATGCTTTTTTTTGGGTATTCTATTTGTGTTTTAAGTACTATTGGGAATTCGTTTATATTTTGTGCTTTAATTAGACTTTTCTGTATTAAATCTTTATAAATGGGAGTAGGGTAGCTTGAAATATATGCTATCTGTTTTAGTAGATTTTCAAGGTCTAGTGAGTTTATTTCTGTATGTTTATATTTATTATCAAGTGATAGTTTAGAAGTATCATAAGATATTTTTATTTCGTAAATTGCGTCTATATTTTCTATTTCACTTTTTAACATTAGTGCTATGATATATAGATCTATTTTTCTGATAGTGTTGTCTTTACTGGAATCTTTTTTTTCTAAGCGTAAGTAAAAATAGCTGTTATTAACTTTGTATATATTTTTAAGTTTTCCATTCAACTTAAATTCTAGTGTTTCACCTTCAAAGTTAATAGGAATGCTTTTATGTAGTGTGATATCAGACGCTTTCATTCTGAAAAATTCTGGGAAATTTATTTCAATATTATTTTTGATATCATTAAATTTTATTATAAATTCTTCTTTTATGGCTTCTTTTTTGGTGTTTAGAGGGAGTATTCCTCTTTGGATTTGGTTCTCAACTATACTATCTATTCTTTCTAGCATGTAATGTTTGTTGACTTCATCTTTAATGCATTCGTGTATTGAAAAAAAATTGTTCAGTAACTTATAGTTAAAATTAAAAATATTTATAATTTGTTCTTCTGATTTTTCCTTGATTTCACTGATTTGACTTATATCTTTGATATATACACTTAATATTTGTTCGTAGAAGTACTTGTATGAGTTAGTTACAGCTTTATTGATATCTTCTATTCCTAGTGTGAGTTGACCTTTGAGTTTGAGTCTTTTCTGTTTAAATTTTGAAGTGTGATCATTCCTTAGTGATTTTGCAATACGGAAAGCTTCTGTGTCATAATTTATTAAATAATTAGCTCTGTCATCTTTAAAGTATTCAAAATCGTAATTTTCATTTGGGTGTATTTCAATTTTGAAGTTTTGACCCATGTTATTTATGTAATTTACTATCTTATTTATTACTTTAGGTTTATTAATATCTGGATTTACAGATTTGTTTAGTGAATAATAGAAATAAAACCTATTCGATGCTGCCAAAATAATGTTAATTAAATTTGAAATATTGTCTTTTTCTAGATTGGCATAATCATAATATTCATTGAGTAAGTCCATGTTATCAAAATTAATGTTTGAATTTAGTTGATCAGTTCCCAAGAAGTGTATTTCGGATTTTTGTAGATATTCAATTTTATCAGAACTTGCAACAAGTATGCCTGTATTTTGAGTGTTTGTTTGATATGATTTTTGTTTCATGCTTTCTTCTAGCATTATTTTGAAAAGTGCAAATTCAACCTTTTTATCTTTAACTTTTGCCATGTAGTCTTTATAAAGGTTTTCATTAAAATCTCTTGAAAAATTTTTAAGGTATTGTATTCTTGTGTTTATGTATTCATCAATTTTGTCATCAGTTTCAAGTTTGATGTAATTTTTTATAAAGATCTCTATTATTTCTGCCCATTCATATATTGTGTATTCTCTTCCTTTAAAATACATTATATCCTCGTATAAGCTTCTTATTATGGTTATTAATTTTATTATTGAATTTGAATCTTGAAAGCTTATACTTTCCTGAAAATTTTCACTTTCGTATTTTTCATTAAAAATTTCAGACATTAAGAATCTATTAAAACCATTTTCCCATGAATTTAAAAAGTTTGTATCATATGATAAATTTTCTTTATGAGTATCATTCATTCCAAAATTAATATTCACGATGTCGCTAAATTTTATTAAGTGTTCTAATTCACTACTTGAGATATTAAATTTATTCATTACTTTTGTGTTACTTAAAAATTCAATTATTTCTTTTCTGTTAAAATTACTAATTGTCCCTCTGTTTGAAATAAAGAGATTCATTAATTTCTTTAAAGCGATTACGCTTTTACTTTTTGAAATGTCTTTAGAATCTAGCACATTAAATTCAAGTTCATATTTATTTAAAAATTCTTCTATGTATGGTACATACATATCCATATCTTTTGAAAGGCAAGTTATCGCGATATCATTTAGTTTTAAATTATTATTTTGTGTTGAATATAAAATGTTATTTACTAGAATTTCTACTTCTCGTTTTTGTGTTTTTGTCTCTATTATTTTAAAACTATTATCTAAGTTCAATAGAGGAGTGTTTATTATAATATTGTTTTTAAAACTTGCTAAGAAATTTTTCTCTTCAAAGATTTGAATATCCGCTTCTTGTTCTACTTGCGTTTCTATGTCGTATTTTTCCACTTTGACTGGTATTAATTCTTCTATTAGAGAAGATTTGTATTGAGTTATATCTTCGAAAAGTAATTCGTATATTGTGAGTTTGAAAATTTTTTGTAAGCAATATAAGATCTTTCTGTCAATCTCTCTAGTTTCGCCAATAATTATTATTCTTTTTGTTTCAATGCTTTTTGGGATGTCTGTTGTTTCTTGTACTAGTCTGTAATACAAATCGAGAATATTGATTTGATCCTCAAATAGTTTTTTAAACATGTCTCTTTGCATTGATTCATATTGAGCCTTAATTTTATCTTTAAATAAGAGACTATTTTGCTGCCAGCTTTCAAGTAATTTAAAGAATTTGGAGTAATATTTGTGAATTAAAGTTAT
This sequence comes from Candidatus Borreliella tachyglossi, assembly GCF_003076595.1. Lineage (NCBI taxonomy): Bacteria > Pseudomonadati > Spirochaetota > Spirochaetia > Spirochaetales > Borreliaceae > Borrelia > Candidatus Borrelia tachyglossi. Next base: position 691,468 of record NZ_CP025785.1, read on the forward strand.
TATCTTTGATGCAAAGAGATATCTGTTTTTTGTTGATGTGAATTGCTTAATATTTTTCGTTTTGTTTTCTTTGAGTATATTATACAGAATGAATTTTTCTGTCTCGGAGTAGAGAAGTAAAGTATTGTTTTCTAGAAAATTTTTGATATTTTGGTTTTCTATTGAAAGTTCATATATCATTTTCATTATGTTTTGTTTTATATTAAGGTTATATGAAACTCCATTAAGAGCTGCTAGATATTTTTTGATTTGTGCATCTAGGATATTGCTTTTTAGAATGATGATGGTTTCTTTCTTAAATATGTCATCATTTCTAATTAACTCTTCAATTTTATTGTAAATTTTACTTACTTTGTTTGTTTTGTATATTTTGTACATAAGTTCATAGCATTTTGCTTTCTTGAGTTAGTTTGTTCCTTAAGTTTTTTAAGTTTTCTGTAATGCTTACTTTATATATATGTGGATTTATTATTCTCTTGTATGTGTGATCAAGGCTTTTAAGATCAGTTTGAGCTCTTTCTCTTATATGCCCTAGGTTTGCTTCGCAAGTGAGATGAATTTTGTTATTTTCAAATATAATATCCATTAGAAATTCGAAACTTTCATAAGTTTTTATTTCTTTAAATATATTTTCTTGTAGAGGGTGAAAAATTGTAAGTTTCTTTTTTAAATTTAACATTGCTTTTATTTCTTCTTCTTCTTCTTTTAAGAAGATTAGATCAAAAATCATTTGTTCATTTGAGTATACTCTAGCGATGCCTTTTTGAGAGGGTAGGGTTGACTTTTCAATGTTATTTGACATTTTCATCTTAGAAATAAATTTACCATCTTTGTTGATAGATATCATTTTATATACGCCTGAAAGGTTGGGATCGCCCTTAGCGGTAACTAAGTTAGTGCCTACACCCCAAAAGTCAATGGGTGCATTAATTGATGTGAGGTATCCAATAATCTCTTCGTCGAGTTCGTTGGATACAATAATTTTTACCTCACATAGCCCATTCTCATTAAGTTCTCTTCTAACTTCTTTGCTTAAATATTCAAGATCGCCGCTGTCGATTCTAACAGAGAAATTTTGACTACCTTTGAGCTTAAGTGCTTTAAAAACCTTGATTGCATTTTTAAGACCACTATTTAGGGTATCATAAGTATCAAGTAGTAAGCTTACATTATTTGGATATATTTTTGCATATTCCCAAAAAGCTTCTTCCTCACTGTCGAAACTCATTACCCAACTATGAGCCATTGTTCCGGTAACTGGGATATCGTATGCATATCCGGCAAGCACATTGCTTGTAAAATCAGCACCACCTATGTATGCAGCTTTACTTGCCGAGAGTGCACCATTGATTCCTTGAGCTCTTCTGAGACCAAATTCAGCTAGAGTTTTAGCACCAGCTTCTTTGATTCTTGCTGTTTTTGTTGCAATTAGACTCTCAAAATTTATCGTGTTTAATACTAATCCTTCTATAAGTAAGAGTTCAATTAGATTCCCTTCGATGATTAGTATGGGTTCATAAGGAAAAACGATTCTTCCTTCTTTTATTGAATTTATTTTTATGTTTAGTCTGAGTGTTCTTAGGTATCCTAAGAAATGCTTGTCAAAATAGTTTAGGCTTTCTAAATATTCAAGTTCTTCTTCTATGAAATGAAATTCTTTTAAGATATTAGTTAATGTCTGGATTCCAGCTAAAATTATGTACCCATTTTTAAATGGGGTTCTTCTAAAAAACATTTCAAATTGCGCTTTTGGATTGATGTTTTTTATGAAATAAGCATTCATCATTGAGAGCTCATAAAAGTCTGTAAATAGTGCTAAATTTTTCATCCTCTATATTATACACTAACTCAATAATTTGTTTTTTAGGATTTGTTGGTATGTATATTAAATTTTATTAAGTTTATTTTATTTAAATTGAATTAAAGTAAGTATCACTGCTTTTGAGGAGAATTGTATCATAGGTTTTGGTTTTACAATAATAGTATAATTGTTTATTGGAGATATTTATGAGGGAAAAGAATGTATCTAATTTTGATATTGTGATATTTGGAGTTACGGGGAATTTGTCTAGAAGGAAGCTTATTCCTTCTCTTTTTAATTTGTATAAAGATGGTTATATTAGCAATTTTAGGATTATTGGGTTCTCACGCAGAACTTTTACTGATGAGGGGCTGAGGCTTTATATTAAAGATTCTTTGTGGCAAGAAGAGGCTACTGCTTTAGTTGATGATTTTTTGAAGTTTTTTGTTTATTTGTCAGGAGATTTTAGAGAAAAAGATACTTATGCTAAATTATTTGACCTTCTGGATGATAGGGAGAGGTTGTATTACCTTTCAACCTCACCTGAATTTTATGAAACAATAATTGCAAATTTAAAACCATATTCATTTAATGATGCACTTGCCTTTTCAAAAATTGTTCTTGAAAAGCCTTTTGGTAGTAGTCTTGATACAGCTAGGTATTTAAACTCGCTTCTTTATTCTGTTTTTAAGGAGGAACAAATCTATAGAATAGATCATTATTTGGGCAAAGAGACTGTTCAAAATATTTTTACATTTAGATTTGGGAACTCTATTTTTGAGAATATTTGGAATAATCGGTATGTAGATTTTGTTCAAATTACAGTGGCAGAGGAAGTTGGAATTGATGGCAGATTTGAGTATTATGATTCTACTGGTGCCTTAAGAGATATGTTTCAGAATCATATCTTGCAACTTTTAAGTCTTATTGCAATGGAGCCACCTATTGGGTTTAATTCTGATTTTATTCATGATGAAAAGGTTAAGGTTTTAAAAAGTTTGAAAAAGCTAGGTAAAGGGGAAATTGAACAACGTATTGTTAAAGGGCAATATGTGTGCTCTCGGGTACAAGGGGTTTTAAAAAAAGGATACAAAGAAGAAGCTGAATTTTTGAAAATTTCAAATACTGAAACTTATTTGGCGATGAAACTGTTTATTAATAACTGGCGTTGGTCAGGAGTTCCTTTTTATATTAGAACAGGGAAAGCACTTGCAAGGAAATTATCAGAAATATATATTCAGTTTAAAAAGCCCGATTTCACTATTTTTAATACTAGTTTGAACAATCTTTCAAATGCTTTAATTTTTAGAATTCAACCAAGAGATGGTATCGAGATTAAGTTTAATACTAAGCGTCCAGGATATAATTATGATATGCAGGAAGCCAATATGGAATTTTCTTATCATTCTTCATTTAATAAATTTTTTGGTGAATCTTATGAGCGATTACTTCTTGATGCTTTTTTAGGTGATAGGACTTTATATGCTCGTAACGATGAAATTGATAGTTCTTGGGAATTTGTCTCAGATATTCTAGGTAAGTGGGAAGATATGAAAAATTGGGATTATTTTTATGGATCAGAAGGACCAGTTGAAGCAAATATGATTTTAGAAAGGGGTCATTTTTGGCGTAAGATCTAGACATCAAATCTAAATAGTTGATTTTTCTGCTTTAACTAATTTTAGAAATGCATTGCCTTAGTTTTGTTAGTGCAAGAGTAAGCATAAGCTTGAGATAACAATATGATTTTAGCTTTAATTGATAATTTTTCCCTTCTTTATTAAATTCCTCAAATATTAACTTATTTGTGATAAAATTACAAAAATATATCTATATTTTAAGCATGTAAGTAATTAAGGTAATCTAACTTACTCTTTTTGGTGTATATTTGGGGGGTATTGTATGAAGAATATTGACATTTATGTTAAACCAAGGTTTTTAGGACTTTTGCCTTTTATTGTATTTGTTGTGATTTATTTGGGTACTGGAGTTTATTTGGAATTTAGAGGTGTGGAAATGGCCTTTTATCAGCTTCCTGCAAGTGTTGCTATGTTGATTGCATCTATTACGGGATTTTTAAGTTTTAAGGGAAAATTTGAAGATAAAATTCATACTTTTGTTGAGGGCGCTTCTCAATATGATATTATTTTAATGTGTCTTATTTTTTTATTAGCAGGGGCTTTTTCTACTCTTTGTAAAGAAATAGGTAGTGTTGAAGCTTTTGCGAGTATTGGTCTTAGATATGTTGGGACTAGATGGGTTGTTTCAGGAATATTTTTAGTTACTTGTTTTATTACCTTTGCAGCAGGAACTTCTGTTGGAGCTATTGTAACTATTGCTCCAATTGCTTTTGAAGTTGCAAATAGGAGTGGTGTTAATCTAAGCTTAATGGCAGCTGCTGTGATGTGTGGTTCTGTGTTTGGCGATAATCTATCTTTAATATCAGATACAACTATTGTTGCAAGCCGTACTCAGGGAAGTAATATTGTAGATGTTTTTAAAGCTAGCGTTGTTTATGCCCTACCAGCAGCTATACTTGCTTTTTTTGGGTTATATGTTATTTCAAATAAAATATCTAATATTGATTTTATTTCAAATAACATCAATAATGCTGAAGTTTTAATTGATAATCCATTAAATTTGATTAAAGTAGCTCCCTATTTTGTTATTGTGGTCTTGGCACTAACGGGTTTAAATGTTTTCTTTGTTTTATTTGTAGGTATTGTTATTGCAAGTGTTATTAGTATTTTTAATGCGAACTTGCAATTTTTAGATGTAATGAAAAAGATTAGTGAAGGTTTTTTAGGAATGGGTGACTTAATTTTCCTATCAATACTAACAGGAGGAGTTTCTTTTATTGTAATTAGAAATGGAGGGGTTAGTTGGATTTTGGTTAAACTTAAAGCTTTAATACGAGGGAGGAGTTCTGCAGAGTTTGTAATTGCGTCTCTTTCTTCTGTTGTTGATGTTTTGCTTGCTAATAATACAGTTGCTATACTTATTTGCGGCAAGGTTGCAAAAGAAATATCTATTGAGAATAATATACCGCCTCATAGAAGTTCTTCTCTTCTGGATATGTTTTCTTGCATGTTTCAGGGACTTATTCCGTATGGTGCTCAAATGATAATTTTGGTGAGATTTTTTGATGGTTTTGTTTCACCTATCAGTATTATATTATTTTCAATTTATCAGCTATTTTTGTTGCTTTTTGTGATTTTATCTATAGTTGGTCTTGATATCAAGAGCTTTGTTTGGTCTTTTGATAGGCATTAAAAGCATTAAATTGGCTTCAGATTTTTAGATTTTAGAAGATCTTTTTACTAGGAGGACGTAATTGTATCTAAATTATTAGGAGGTTGAAAAATGAGTAATAGTAATTATATAAAGCCAAGTTTTTTGGGGCTTGTTCCCTTTCTTGTTTTTATTGTTGTTTATATTGGAACGGGAGTGGCTTTAGAAATTCAAGGAGTAGAGCTGGCTTTTTATCAGATGTCACCAATAGTTTCTATGCTACTAGCTGTGGTTATAGCATTTCTTTTGTTTAAAGGATCATTTGCAGATAAAATAGATGAATTTATTGCAGGGTGTGCACAGTCTGATATTATATTTATATCCTTAATATTTATGATTTCAGGTGCTTTCTCGGCTGTTTGTAAGGAGATAGGAAGCGTTGAAACTGTAGCGAATATTGGACTTAAATATATACCTTCTAATTTATTGGTAGCAGGTATATTTTTAATATGCCTTTTTCTTTCTACTTCAACTGGCAGTTTTATGGGTACTGTTGTAGCTATTACTCCGATAGGACTTGAGATAGCAAATAAAAGTGGACTTCCATTAGCAATGGTTGCTGGAGCTGTTCTTGGAGGCGGTGCATTTGGGGATAGTATGTCTTTAATATCAGATACAGCTATCATTGCAAGTCGTACCCAGGGGGTTAAGATTAGGGATGTTTTCAAAAAAGGTGCTTCCTTTACATTTCCTGCAGCTGTTCTGGCAGCTATAGCATTTGCTATTTTGGGATCTTCTGCTGGCAATATTGAGGTTGGCGTTCAACTTGGTGAGGTACATTATTTAAAGGTTGCCCCGTACCTTTTTGTTGTAATTTTTGCGTTTTTAGGGGTAGATGTATTTTTAGTTTTATTTTTTGGTATATTGATTGCAGGTGGTATTGGTATTTTTGATGGCGATTTAACTTTACTTGTTATGACTCAAAAGATTAATGAGGGGCTTTTAGATTTAAGTGACATGCTTATACTTGTTATTTTCACAGGAGGGGTTTCTTATATGACTATTAGGCATGGAGGTTTTGAATGGGTTTTAACTAAGTTGAAGCATTTAGCTAAGTGTAAGATGAGTGCCGAGTTTACGATTACTTTTTTAATAATGATGGTAACAGGATTTGTTGCAAATAGTGGTCTGGCCATTTTGGTTAATGGGCCTATTACTAAAGATATATCTGAGGCTAATTCAGGATGTTCTAAGCGTTGCGCGGCATTACTTTCGGTGTCTTCTTGTGCTTTTATTGGCGCCTTGCCATATAGTATGCATATGATTAGTGTAATAAAGCTTGCGGAGGGGGTGATATCCCCCTTTGATATCATTCCGTTTTTGTTTTATCAAGCGTTTTTAGTTGTTATTATTATTTTATCTATAATTATTCTTGGATTAAAAGAACGTTTGTTACGTTTTGCTAGAACTTAAAGAGTAAAACCTTGTCTCTGAAGGATGTGTTCTAAGAGATTTTACTTATTAGGATGCTAATTCTACATATATTCTTAGCTGTTCTTCTTTTACTTCTTTTGGTATCGCTTTAAATACTTCATATTTCGAAAAATCTTTTGGAATAAATTTTTCTTCCAAATATAAATTTATTTCAGGATTACTCTGAGATTCGCTCTTTAATCGAATTGATACATTCTTGTTTGGTGAATTATATCTTGTTGCTTCAAAGTTTGCATAGGATGCTTCATTCTCATATAGGAAGTTTATGAATTTATAAGCAAGTTCTTTGTGAGGTGCATCCGATGGAATTGCAATTGCATCAATCCAAAGATTTGTACCCTCAGGCGTATAGAAGTCTAGGTTTGGATCTTGCTTCATTGCAGCTTGAGCTTCCCCACTCCATGTTAGTTGAATTGATGCTTCACCATTAAGTATTAGTGACTTTGCAGCAATATCTGAAAAATATCCTACCAATAAGGGGACTTGTTTTTTTAATATCTTTCCAGCTTCTTTTATTTTAGATATGTCGTGTTCGTTAAATGAATAACCAAGTATTTTAAGTGCGACGCCAATGTTTTCTTTTGGAGAATCTAGCATTGCAATTTCCTTGCTGTATTTTTCATTAAATAAAATATCAAACCCATTCATATCTTTTATATCTACTTTTGTTTTGTTATAAAGTATTCCCATTAGACCCCAAAATATGGGTATAGAATAAGTATTGCCAGGATCATATTCTAGGGATTTCAGTTCTTCTAATATATGATCTCTTACATTTGGTAATTTTGAATGGTCTAGTTTTTCAATCTTATTTTCACTTGCTAATTCGTTGATCAAATATTCTGATGGAACTATTATGTCATAATAGCCTTTTGTATTGTTAAATTTTGCCATCATTTCTTCGTTATTATTGAAAACTTCATAATTTATTTTGATATTATTTTCTCTTTCAAATTGGGATAATAAGTTTTCATCAATATATTCTGCCCAGTTAAGGACATTGAGGGTACCTGTTTTCTCTTCAGAAGAACAAGAGAGCACCATTAAAATTATTATTGAAACTAATATTTTGTTCAAAAGTAAACTCCTTTTCTAAATTTCTGTGTCTGCTGTTAATTTTTTAATTCCTACAAGTTTATTAATACCAAATAAAAGACAGAGTATTACAAAAAATAGTATAGAAGAAATTGCATTTATTATAGGTTTTATTCCTCTCTTTGTTAAGGAATTGATAAGTATTGACAAGTTGTTAAACCCTTGACCTGTCGTAAAAAAGGATATTAAAAAATCATCAACTGACAATGTAAACGCAATAAGACCACCCGTAGCCACGCTTCCAATTATTTCTGGATATATTATGTTGCTAAATATTTGACTTTCTGATGCACCAAGGTCTCGAGCTGCATCAATAATGTTTTCCGGAAGTGAATATAGCTTGGGCAGAATTGTTATTACTACATAAGGTGTTGAAAAGATTACATGTGACATTAGCATTGTAGAGAAACCAAGTTGCATCTTGATAAAAGAGTAAAATGTCATTAAACTAATGCCTGTTACAATATCAGGATTAATTATTGGTATTTTGTTTATTGATAACAAGATTGTTTTTATTCTTTTGTTTTTTGTTTTATAAATACCATAAGCACCCAAAACACCAATTGCTACAGATATGAAGGATGATATCGTTGCTACTAATAGGGTATTATATATTACTGTTTTTACTTGCTGCGACGCAAAAACTTCTTTATACCATTTTAAACTAAATCCTTGCCAAAAAAAGCCATTATCCCCTGCGTTAAAAGAATAAACTACAAGAATTAGTATGGGCGCATAAACAAATCCAAATGTTAAGAATAAAAAAGTGTTTTTTAGTATTCTAAGCATATTAATATCCTATTCCACATTATTTTTTTGCATCAACTTAAGTATTGTTAAATTAAACATTAATATTACTATCATGACAATAAATGAAATGGCAGCTCCAGTATGCCAATCTTCTATGAATAAGAATTGTTTTTCAATTAAATTTCCTATTAAAATTTGCTTAGAGCCACCCAAAAGATCGGAAATAATAAATACTGTAATTGAGGGAATGAATACCATTATTATTCCTGTTGCAAGATATGACAATGTTAATGGTAATTTTATGTATAATAGTATTTGCCACATTCTTGCTCCAAGGTCTCTTGCAGCTTCAATATATTCAGATCTTATTTTTAAAAGTCCTGTATATATTGGCAAGACCATAAACGGCAAAAAATTATATACCATACCGATTATTACGGCTTGTTCATTGTAAAGCAAGTCTGCATTGTCAAATCCCATTATATTAAGCAAGTTATTAATGATTCCATTTTTTCCTAGTATCCTTATCCAAGCATAAGTTCTAAGTAAGGTGTTGATCCACATAGGAAGTATTATCATTATTATGAGCATATTTTGGACGCTTTTTTTTGATATTGATATAAACCATGCTGTAGGATATCCAATTAGAATGCAAAAAATGGTTGCAATTAAGGCAAATTTTATGCTTCTTGAGAAAATTCTTAAGTAGCTTGGTTCTAATAGCCGGATAAAATTTGCAAAGGTAAGTTCGTTGTGCTCATTAATGAATCCTAGAGTTATTATTATTACTAGTGGGAAGATGATAAATATTAACAAAAATAGAACATATAATAATAAAGTTAATCTCTTCATAGTTATTGTTCCTTGCGCATTACATGAATATCATCGGGTTCTAAGAATATATCAACTTCTTCACCGACTTTTGTAAGCTTTGTGCTTTGAACTAACCAGTTAGATTTGTTAATCGCTAGCGTCATTTCGTAATGTACACCTTGAAATATTGCTGAGGTTATAACGCCACTTAAATGTCCTTTACCTTTAGGAAGTATTTTTACATCTTCTGGCCGTATTACAAGATCAACGGATTCTTTATTTTTAAACCCTTTGTCAAGACATTTAAAATCTTTACCAAACATGTTAACAACAAATTCTTTCTCGTATGTTCCGTCAAAAATATTGCTCTCGCCAATAAAGTCAGCTACAAATTTTGTTTTGGGTTCATTGTAAATTTCCTCAGGTGTGCCAATTTGAAGGATTACGCCTTCATTCATTACTACTATTCTGTCGCTCATAGTTAAAGCTTCTTCTTGATCGTGCGTAACATAAATAAAAGTTATGCCAAGCTTTCGTTGAAATTTTTTAAGTTCTCTTTGCATCTCTTGTCTCATCTTTAGATCAAGAGCTGAGAGTGGTTCATCTAATAGTAAAAGCTTAGGTTCCATCACTATAGCTCTTGCAATAGCAACTCTCTGTTTTTGACCACCTGACAGTTCATTTATATTTCTGTAGGCGTATTTTTGCATGCCAATTAAAGAAAGTGCTACTTTTACCTTTTCTTTAATTAAATTTTTGTTTGTCTTTTTCATTCTAAGACCGAATGAAATGTTGTCAAAAACATTCATATGTGGGAAGAGTGCATAGTTTTGAAATACAGTATTAATCTCTCTTTTATTGGGAGTAATTTTTGAAATCTCTTTTGATAGGAAGTAAGTTTCGCCTTCATTTGGATTTAAAAATCCGCCCAGTATTTTAATTAGTGTTGTTTTTCCGCATCCCGATGGACCAAGTAGAGTAATGAATTCGTTTGTTTTAATTTTTAAATTAATTGTATCTAGAGTTTTATTACTACTATCAGTGTAGTAATGACTTAAGTCTTTAATCTCTAAGATATAACTATTCAACTAATGGAACCCTCCTTTTTTATGCGTGGTGTTAATTAATTATATGAGACTAGATTATACTTTATATTGATATTTATGTAAATGATTTTTATTTAGTGTTGTGACTTTTTTATATCAAGGATGATTTTTCCGAATTTGCCCTCTCTGTAGTCTTTTATTAATACTTTTGATGCTCTTTCAATGTCTATTTCGTGGTTTTTATTTATAAAACCCCTTGTTCTTGCAAATTCTTCTAAAATTTGCAGTGGATCTGTTGAGGATATATTATATCTATCTAGGAATTTATTTTTATTATTTGTATGCATTTCGTTAATTAAGTATAGTGATAGTTCTGTATTGTCTATTATTTCATTTTTTATCATGTCCAAGATTGCAAGTTTTTTTGCAGTCTCTTGGTCTTCTAAATTGTGCCATAAGATACCTGGCATATCGAACATGTTAATCTCTTCATTTACTTTTACTATTTGTATATTTTTTGTGTGACCTGGTTTATTTGCAACGCTTGTGCTTTTTCGCCCTACTAATAGATTAATTATTGATGATTTACCAACATTAGGGACACCCACTACTAAAACTTTTATTTTTTCTGTGTAAGTTCTAATTTTCTTCACATTTGCTGTTTTTTTTATATTGCCTATTATATGGTTTCTCATTCCTT